>NZ_JBPQTW010000014.1:0-69820 GCF_051386535.1 Streptomyces sp. URMC 127 | reverse complement strand
CGAGGTGCTGCTCGTCCTGGACGCCACCACCGGCCAGAACGGCCTCGTGCAGGCGCGCGTCTTCGGCGAGGTCGTCAACATCACCGGCATCGTCCTCACCAAGCTCGACGGCACCGCCAAGGGCGGCATCGTCGTGGCCGTCCAGCGCGAGCTGGGCGTCCCCGTGAAGCTCGTCGGCCTCGGCGAGGGCGCGGACGACCTCGCTCCGTTCGAGCCCGAGGCCTTCGTCGACGCGCTCATCGGCGACTGACGCACGTCGGCCCTGGCGCACGGGGCACTGACGCGTCGGCGGGCACGTACCCCTCGCCGATCCAGCCGAGAAAGGGCCCCTTCCACAGGTGCAGCTGTGGAAGGGGCCCTTTCGTACGGGGCGAGCCGGGCAGGCGGCCGGGACTCAGGTTCGTACGGGGCTGGCCGGGCAGGCCGCCGGGGCTCAGGACGCCGCCGACCGGTGGCACACATAGGCGAGGGTGCCGAGGAGCAGCCGGGCCTGCGGGGGGCGCCCCGCGGTGTCCAGCGTGGGAGGGCGGAGCCACCGCATGGGGCCGAGCCCGGCGTGGTCCGAAGGGGGCGCGGTGACGTGCTCGCCGGGCCCCATGCAGCGCAGATCGAGCCGGGCGTCGTCCCACCCCATGCGGTACAGCAGCTGGGGGAGCTCCTGCGCGGCGCCCGGGGCGACGAAGAACAGCGCCCGGCCGTCCGGGGTGAGCGCCACGGGCCCGAGCGGCAGCCCCATGCGCTCCAGCCGGACGAGAGCGTGCCGGCCGGCCGCCTCGGCGACCTCCAGGACGTCGAAGGAGCGCCCCACGGGCAGCAGCACGGCGGCTCCCGGCACCTCCGCCCACGCGGCCGCTGCCGCGTCCAGCGTGGCACCCGCCGGCACCACCGGTGCGAAGGAGAGAGGGTGCGCCCCGGGGGAGGGGCAGTCGTCGGCACCGCAGGAGCAGACCGCGCCGGACGGACGCCCCGCGCGGGAGGCGCGGGCGCCGGGCACCACATCCCACCCCCACAGGCCGGTGTACTCCGCCACCGTCGTCACGCACTCGGACGCGCGTCCGCGGCGCCGAGAGCCCGAGCGCAGGTCCCGGATGCCGCCGATTGTGAAGCCCATGCCCCCTCCAACGGGTCGTGCTCGCGGATGGTTACGAGTCGGAGTGTCTCGAACACGGACCGTTGCCGAATCCCTTCAGGGGGCGGCGTGACGGTGTGCGGCAGGTGGTGAACGGCCGTACGTGCGCCGGAGTGCGCATCGATCCAACCCCTCCTCGGGCCTCCCTGATCGTCCGGTGTCAAGTCAATCGCGTGGCGGAGCGGCCGGGTTCATTCGTTGGGGTGGCGAATGGTGGCGTTTACTGGACTGCCCTCGCTTCAGCAGTGATCGTAGGATTACTTTCGGTGCACGAACCCATGGGAGATGTGCCCCACCGGTGGGTATTGCCGGAGGCATGGACCGTCCCGTCGCCCGGCCGGAATTCCTCGCGGGCCGGGGTGCATCGCCACACGGACAGCCGCAAGAAGCGGCAAGCTGTGGGTGGTTCAGGCGGTTCACGCACAGACAGGCAGAGTTCGGGATGGGGGCTTCCAGGTGGGCAGCAACGGCAGCGGCGCTGGCGGTGCCGAGAAGGCTGACAAGCGCCCCAACGAGCAGTTGGGCTCCTGGTTCCTGCGCAGCGGATGGTCCAAGGGCGAGCTTGCGCGTCAGGTCAACCGCAGGGCGCGGCAGTTGGGCGCTCACCACATCAGCACGGACACCTCGCGCGTGCGCCGCTGGCTGGACGGCGAGCAGCCCCGCGAGCCCATCCCGAAGATCCTCTCCGAGCTGTTCTCCGAGCGCTTCGGCTGCGTCGTCGGCATCGAGGACATCGGCCTGCGGACGGCGCACCAGTCCCCGTCCGTCTCCGGAGTCGACCTGCCCTGGGCGGGCCCGCAGACCGTCGAGCTGATCAGTGAGTTCTCCCGCAGCGATCTGATGCTCGCGCGCCGCGGCTTCCTCGGTGCCTCGCTCGCCCTCTCCGCCGGCCCCGGGCTCATCGAGCCCATGCAGCGCTGGCTGGCCCCCGGCCCCGGCGGCAAGGACGGCTCCGGTCCGCTGTCGAAGGAGCGGTCCCGGCCGGGCCGCCTCTCCGGCCCCGAGCTCGACCTCCTCGAGTCGACCACGATGATGTTCCGCCAGTGGGACGCCCAGTGCGGCGGCGGGCTGCGCCGCAAGGCCGTCGTCGGCCAGCTCCACGAAGTCACCGACCTGCTCCAGGAGCCCCAGCCCGAGGCCACCTCCAAGCGGCTGTTCAAGGCCGCGGGCGAGCTGGCCGAGCTCGCCGGCTGGATGAGCTACGACATCGGCCTGCACCCCACCGCCCAGAAGTACTTCGTCCTGGCGCTCCACGCCGCCAAGGAGGCCGGAGACCGCCCCCTCGGCGCGTACATCCTCTCCAGCATGAGCCGCCAGATGATCCACCTCGGCCGCCCTGAAGACGCACTGGAGCTCATCCACCTCGGCCAGTACGGAGCCCGCGAGACGGCCACCTCGCGCACCCAGGCGATGCTGTACGCCGTGGAGGCCCGCGCGTACGCCAACATGGGCCAGCCCGCCAAGTGCAAGCGCGCGGTCACCATGGCGGAGGACTGCTTCTCCGACTGCACCCCCGGCGACGGCGACCCCGACTGGATCCGCTTCTTCTCCGAGGCCGAGCTCAACGCGGAGAACGCCCACTCCTACCGCGATCTCGCCTATGTGGCCGGTCGCAGCCCCACGTACGCCTCCCTGGCCCGGCCCAAGATGGAGCGCGCCGTGGAGCTCTTCGAGAAGGACACCGAGCACCACCGTTCGTATGCGCTCAACCTCATCGGCATGGCCACCGTCCACCTCATGGAAGGCGAGCCCGAGCAGTCGGCCGCCCTCGCCACCAAGGCCCTCAAGCTCGCCAAGCAGGTGCGCTCCGAGCGGGTCAACAACCGGCTCCGCAAGACCGTCGGCAATGCCGTGCGCGACTACGGGGATGTCGCCGAAGTCGTCGCCCTCACCGAGCAGATCTCCGTCCACCTGCCGGAAGCGGCGGAAGCCGTCCAGGCGGTCTGAGCCCTGCCGGCCCCTCGACCCGGCCGCGGTGCTCCTCCCGAACAGCCCGACTCGGCTCCCCCATGCCAGGTCACTCCGGGTGGACGCCGCGGCCGGCCTCATGCCCCGAGGGGCCCTTGCCCCGGGCCGGCGCGGGGCCGGGCCGCCCCGCATGAGGCGGGCGGAGCCTAACGGCGATCACGCACCCGCCGTGTCCGCTTCACCCGGGCGTAACACTCCCGCCGCCTTCGTCACTGCGGCGAAACAAGCAGCTTCATCGGCTGAAATCCCACTGCGCCAACCTCATGGCGAAAACCGGCCCGCTCGGGCCGCCGCTTCGAGGAGACACCGACCATGAATGGCGCGGATACCGCATTCGTATTGATCAGTGCCGCACTCGTGATGCTGATGACACCGGGACTGGCCTTCTTCTACGGCGGCATGGTGCGGGTCAAGAGCGCCTTGAACATGCTGATGATGTCGTTCGTCTCGCTCGGCATCGTCACCGTCCTCTGGGTGCTCTTCGGCTACTCGCTCGCCTTCGGCGACGACATCGGCGCAGGACTGCTCGGCAACCTCGGCCACATCGGCTTCAAGGGCATCGGGCCCGAGACCCTGACCGGAGACAAGGAAGGCATTCCGGTCTTCGCCTTCGCCCTCTTCCAGCTGATGTTCGCCGTGATCACCCCCGCGCTGATGAGCGGGGCGCTCGCCGACCGCGTGAAGTTCAGCGCCTGGGCCCTGTTCATCACCCTCTGGGTCAGCGTCGTCTACTTCCCCGTCGCCCACTGGGTCTGGCAGGCCGACGGCTGGCTGTTCAAGCTCAAGGTGATCGACTTCGCGGGCGGCACAGCCGTCCACATCAACGCGGGCATCGGCGCGCTCGCCGCCGTCCTCGTCGTCGGCAAGCGCATCGGCTTCAAGAAGGACCCCATGCGCCCGCACAGCCTGCCGCTGGTGGTGCTCGGCACGGGGCTGCTGTGGTTCGGCTGGTTCGGCTTCAACGCCGGCTCCGCGCTGGCCGCCAACGGCACCGCCGCCAACATGGCCATGAACACACAGGTCGCCACCGGCGCCGCCATGCTCGGCTGGCTCGCCTACGAGCGCATCCGGCACGGGGCCTTCACGACCCTGGGCGCCGCCTCCGGCGCCGTCGCGGGCCTCGTCGCCATCACCCCCTCGGGCGCCGCCGTCAACGCCTTCGGCGCCCTCGTCATCGGCGTGGTCGCCGGCGCCGTGTGCTCCTGGGCCGTCGGTCTGAAGTTCAAGCTCGGCTACGACGACTCCCTCGACGTCGTCGGCGTCCACCTCGTGGGCGGCGTCATCGGCACCCTCCTCGTCGGCCTCCTCGCCACCGGCGGGGTCGGCGGGGCCACACAGCTCGGCCGGCAGGCCGCCGGGGCCTTCTCCGTGATGGCCTACTCGTTCGCCGTGTCCTGGCTCCTCGCCAAATTCGTGGACAAGACCATCGGCTTCCGGGCCTCCGAGGACGACGAGGTCGGCGGCATCGACCAGGCCTTCCACGCCGAGACCGCCTACGACCTCACCGGCGTCGGCGCCGTCGCCCGCAGCACGGCGCCCGCCCCGCAGCGCCCGGCCGGCAACCCGGAACAGGCCGGACCGGACCAGGCGGGCACGCCGCAGAACAAGAAGGTGGACGCATGAAGCTCATCACCGCCGTCGTCAAGCCCTTCCGCGTCGACGACATCAAGGAAGCCCTCCGGACCTTCGGCATCCAGGGGCTGACCGTTACCGAGGCCAGCGGCTACGGCCGCCAGCGTGGCCACACCGAGGTCTACCGCGGCGCCGAGTACCAGGTCGACCTCGTCCCCAAGGCGCGCATAGAGGTCCTGGTCGAGGACGGCGACGCCGATGACGTCATCGACGTCATCGTCAAGAAGGCCCACACCGGCAAGATCGGCGACGGCAAGGTCTGGGTCGTCCCCGTCGAGACGGTCGTGCGCGTACGCACCGGCGAACGCGGACCCGACGCCATCTGAACCGGCGGGCCGGCCGGTGTGCCGTCCCGTTGGCCCGCTGAACTGTTGCCCCGCTGACCCGGCGGGGCGCAGGGGCGGGGCGGGGTCGGTGACCCTCCGGCCGGCCGGGCACGGAGCTGAGGACCACACCGGCCGGGCCTCGTGCGCGGCCTGGCGCAGGGCCTCATGCCGGGCCTGGCGAAGGCCTCATGTCGGGCCTCATACCGGGCCTCATGCTCACGCAGGGCCCCGGCTCCATGCCGGGCCTCACGCAGGGCCTCATGCGGCCTCATGGCGGGGCTTGTACGGGGGCCTCATGCCGCGCCTCATACCGGCCTCATGCGGGCCCCATGCCGGAGCCTCATGCGGGACCCGGCCCACCGCGCACCACCCCCACCGGACGCGAACCGCCCAGCACGCCGCGAAGGGAGCCGAGTTGACCGGCCCGCAGAGTCCGCAGACCCGCCCCGCCGACCCGGAACCGAGCGGCTACGCAGCGGCCCGGCTGCACCTCCTCCATCAGGGGGCGCTCACCGGGGCGCCGCGCCGCGCCGCCCTCGCGCGGCTCACCGACCAGTGGCTCGGCGCCCTGCTGGGCGAGACCCGCGGAGTCTCCCTCGTCGCCGTCGGCGGCTACGGACGCGGCGAACTCTCCCCCCGCAGCGACCTCGACGTCCTCCTCCTGCACGACGGCACCGCGGACATCTCCAAGATCGCCGCCATCGCCGACCGCGTCTGGTACCCCGTCTGGGACATGGGCCTCGCCCTCGACCACTCCGTGCGCACCCCCGCCGAGGCCCGCCGGACCGCCGCCGCCGACCTCAAGGTCCACCTCGGCCTCCTCGACGCCCGCCACCTCGCCGGCGACGAACAGCTCACCGCGGCCCTGCGCACGACCGCCTATGCGGACTGGCGCGCCCAGGCCCCCGCCCGCCTCCCCGAACTCCGCGAACTCGGCGAGGACCGCACCCGGCACCAGGGCGAACTCCGCTTCCTCCTCGAACCCGATCTGAAGGAGGCACGGGGCGGTCTGCGCGACGCCACAGCCCTGCGCGCCGTCGCCGCCTCATGGCTCGCCGACGCCCCCCGTGCCGGGCTCGAACGCGCCCGCACTCACCTCCTCGACGTCCGCGACGCCCTCCACCTCACCACCGGGCGGGCCTCCGACCGGCTCGCCCTCCAGGAACAGGACCAGGTCGCCGAGGCCCTCGGCCTGGAAGACGCCGACGCCCTCCTGCACGGCGTGTACGAGGCGGCCCGTACGGTCTCCTACGCAGCCGACATCACCTGGCGCGAGGTCGGCCGGGTCCTGCGAGCCCGCTCCGTGCGGCCCCGCCTGCGCCGCATCCTGGGCGGGCGCGGGGGCCGCGGTGGGTTCGCCGAGACCGAGCGGCTGTCCCTCGCCGACGGGGTCGTGGAGCAGGACGGCGAAGCCGGCCTCGCCCGCACGGCGCGGCCCGAGCGTGACCCCGTCCTGGCGCTCCGTGCGGCCGCGGCGGCAGCCCAGGCGGGCCTGCCGCTGTCGCCCCATGCGGTGCGCCGCCTCGCCGCCTCGGCGGGCCCCATGCCGGAGCCCTGGCCGGCCGAAGCCCGCGAACAGCTCGTGACCCTCCTCGGCGCGGGACCGCCCACCGTGCCCGTCTGGGAAGCGCTCGAAGCCGAAGGGATCATCTCCCGGCTGCTGCCCGAGTGGGAGCACGTGCGCTGCCGTCCCCAGCGCAACGCGGTCCACCGCTGGACCGTCGACCGGCACCTCGTCGAGACGGCCGTCCGCGCCGCCTCCCTCACGCGCCGCGTCGGCCGCCCGGACCTCCTGCTCGTGGCCGCCCTGCTGCACGACATCGGCAAGGGGCGGCCCGGCGACCACTCCGTCACCGGCGAGGCCCTCACGCGGGACGTCGCCCGCCGGATCGGCTTCGACGCCGCCGACACCGGCGTCCTCGCCACGCTCGTACGCCACCACCTGCTTCTGATCGACACCGCCACCCGGCGCGACCTCGCCGACCCGGCGACCGTCCGCACCGTGACCGACGCCGTACCGGACGCGGCCGCACTGGAGCTCCTGCACGCCCTCACCGAGGCCGACGGGCTCGCCACGGGGCCCGCCGCCTGGAGCACGTGGCGCTCGTCGCTCGTCGCCGATCTGGTCCGCCGGGCCGCGGCGGCCCTCACGGGGGACGGAACCCCGCCGCCTCATGCGCCCGCACCGCCCGGCCCGGAAGCACTCCGCCTGGCCGCCGAGGCCGTCCGTACGGGCGGCCCGGCCGTGACGCTGGAGTCCCGCCCGGAGGGCACGGGGCCCGCCGGGGAAGGCGAGCCGGTTCCCGTCGGCGTGGAGCTGCGGATCGCCGTACCCGAGCAGCCCGGCGTCCTGCCCGCGGCGGCCGGCGTCCTGGCACTGCACCGGCTGACCGTACGGGCCGCGGACCTGCAGGCGGTCGGCGGAGCGCTCGTGGTGAGCTGGCGGGTGGCGGCCGAGTACGGTGCCCCGCCCGGGGCCGCCCGGCTGCGCAACGACCTCGTGCGGGCCCTGGACGGCTCCCTGGACATCCCCGCCCGCCTGGCCGAGCGCGAGGCCGCGTACAGCAGGCGCCGGCGGGGCGTGGTGCACGCCCCGCCGAGCGTGACGGTCGCCGCGGCGGCCTCGCACGGGGCCACGGTCCTGGAGGTCCGCGCCCAGGACGAGCCCGGCCTCCTCCACCGCATCGGCCGGGCCCTGGACGAGGCGGGGGTCTGGGTGCGCAGCGCCCGCGTGAGCACGCTCGGGGCCAGCGTGGTGGACGCGTTCTACGTGACCGCCCCGGACGGGTCCGCGCTCACGCCCGCCGCCGCCTCTGCGGTCGCCCGCGCGACGGAGGAGGCGCTGGGCGGCTGACCGCACCGGGAGGGTGCGGATACCCTTGGGGGTCAGCCGCCGACTTGACACTCAACAAGAAGGATCCGCGACCACCGTGTTCGATACCCTCTCCGACCGCCTCGCAGCGACTTTCAAGAACCTCCGGGGCAAGGGCCGCCTCTCCGAGGCGGACATCGACGTCACCGCTCGCGAGATCCGTATCGCCCTGCTCGAGGCGGACGTGGCCCTGCCCGTCGTGCGCTCCTTCATCAAGCAGGTCAAGGAGCGGGCGCTCGGTGCCGAGGTCTCGCAGGCCCTCAACCCCGCCCAGCAGGTCATCAAGATCGTCAACGAGGAGCTCATCGGCATCCTCGGCGGCGAGACCCGCCGCCTGCGCTTCGCCAAGACCGCGCCGACCGTCATCATGCTCGCCGGTCTCCAGGGTGCCGGTAAGACGACGCTCGCCGGAAAGCTCGGCCGCTGGCTGAAGGCCCAGGGCCACGCCCCGCTGCTCGTCGCCTGCGACCTCCAGCGCCCCAACGCCGTCAACCAGCTCTCCGTCGTCGCCGAGCGCGCCGGCGTGGGCGTCTACGCGCCCCAGCCGGGCAACGGCGTCGGTGACCCCGTCCAGGTCGCGAAGGACTCGATCGAGTTCGCCCGCACCAAGCAGTACGACATCGTCATCGTCGACACCGCCGGCCGCCTCGGCATCGACGCCGAGATGATGCAGCAGGCTGCCGACATCCGCGACGCGGTCGCCCCGGACGAGGTCCTCTTCGTCGTCGACGCCATGATCGGTCAGGACGCGGTCAACACCGCCGAGGCCTTCCGCGACGGCGTCGGCTTCGACGGCGTGGTCCTCTCCAAGCTCGACGGCGACGCCCGCGGCGGTGCCGCCCTGTCGGTCGCGCACGTGACCGGCAAGCAGATCATGTTCGCCTCCAACGGCGAGAAGCTGGACGACTTCGACGCGTTCCACCCGGACCGCATGGCGTCCCGCATCCTCGGCATGGGCGACATGCTCAGCCTCATCGAGAAGGCCGAGCAGACCTTCAGCCAGGACGAGGCCGAGAAGATGGCGGCCAAGCTGGCGAAGGGCCCCAAGGAGTTCACGCTCGACGACTTCCTGTCGCAGATGGAGCAGGTCCGCAAGATGGGCTCCATCAGCAAGCTCCTCGGCATGCTGCCCGGCATGGGGCAGATCAAGGAGCAGATCAACAACCTGGACGAGCGCGACGTCGACCGCACCGCCGCGATCATCAAGTCCATGACCCCGGCCGAGCGCCAGGACCCCACGATCATCAACGGCTCGCGCCGGGCTCGTATCGCCAAGGGCTCGGGCGTGGACGTCAGCGCCGTCAAGAACCTGGTGGAGCGCTTCTTCGACGCCCGCAAGATGATGTCCCGCATGGCGCAGGGCGGCGGCATGCCGGGGATGCCCGGCCTGCCGGGCATGGGCGGCGGCGCCGGCCGCAAGAAGAAGCAGCAGAAGCAGGCCAAGGGCAAGCGCCAGAGCGGCAACCCGATGAAGCGCAAGGCCGAGGAGCAGGCCGCGGCCGCCCGCCGCGAGCAGCAGGCGGGCGGCGCCCTGGGCCTGCCCGCCGGCCAGGACGCGAAGAACTTCGAACTTCCGGAGGAGTTCAAGAAGTTCATGGGCTGACCGGGCGCCGCCCGCAGCGCACCGCCATGAGCGGGTACGCGTACGGGATCCCGTAGGCAACTGTGTCGCAGGTGAACGTCGCAGCCCCCGCAGCCGAGAGGCCGCGGGGGCTGTGGCGTACGCGCCGCAGCGTTCTGCGCCGGGCGCGGGCCTTCGCTAGGCGCGTGCTATCAGGTAGCGGAAGACGTTGGGCATCCACACCGTGCCGTCGCGGCGCAGATACGGGTGGAGCGCCTCGACGAGCTCCTTGATGACCTGCTCCTCGTCCGTGGCACGGGCGGCAGCGTCGAAGGCGCCGGTGGAGAGCATTCCGCGCACCGCGCTGCCCATGTCGGCATAGCCGTACGGGCATGCGACCCGCCCCGAGCCGTCCGGCCGTAGACCGGCCTCATGCGCCAGGTTCTCCAGGTCGTCCCGGCCGCTCGGCCGCCAGCGCGCCGGCGCGCACATGGGGTCCGCGAGCCGGGCCGCGACCCGGAGCGCCCCCGACGCCGCGCAGCGCTCCTGGGGGCCCCAGCCGGCCAGCACCACGGGGGCGCCCCGCTCGGCGCACGAGGCCGCCCGGGCGAGTGCCGCGGCCATGCCGTGAGCACTCCCGCCCGCGCAGTACAGCGGGTCGAAGGCCGTGATGAGGGTGAAGGCCGGGGCGCCGCGCTCCACGAGGCTCTCGGGGGCCCCGTGCCCCAGGCGGGCGGCGCCGAAGCCCTCGGGGAGCAGCCGCTCGCGGGCGAGTGCGAGCCGGCGCTCGTCAGGGTCGACGCCGGAGACCTCGGCGCCCCGCCCGGACGCCATGAGCAAGGCCAGGCCGGAGCCGCAGCCCAGGCTGAGCAGCCTGGTACCCTCCCCGACCTCAAGGCGCTCGTACACCGCTTCGTACAGCGGCACCAGCATCCGTTCCTGGATTTCCGCCCAGTCGCGGGCCCGCGACTCGGCCGGTGAAGAGGACGGCCGGTGCCGCCGTACGAGCGTAGGTGTCATGGAAAGCGCCCCAATCCGCCGAGAGACGTGTGCATGCCCGGTCCACCGCCCCCGTGTACTGCTGTGCGCGTTGCTGGAAAGCCCCCTTCTGTCAGGGAACTGCGCATCCGTTCCCGAGTCCAGGGGGTGGCGCGGGCGCGTTCCCGTACGCCCACGATGGCATGTGCCGGGCGCATCCGCACGAGAGGCGCACGGGGGCGCGTCCGTGGCAGGGGCGGCGCACGGACGGCGCAGGGGGAGGAGCCGGAACAGTGGATTCACGCTCGGACGGATCGGCCCCGTACCATTCGCATCATGGCAAAGGCTCCCATTCTCACCCCCCAGGCGGATGACTTCCCGCGCTGGTACCAGGACTTGATCAACAAGGCCGAGCTGGCCGACAACGGCCCCGTGCGCGGCACCATGGTCATCCGGCCGTACGGGTACGGGCTCTGGGAGCGCATGCAGCAGGAGATGGACACGCGCCTCAAGGAGGCGGGCGCCTCCAACGCGTACTTCCCGCTCTTCATCCCGCAGTCGTACCTGACGCGTGAGGCCGAGCACGTCGAGGGCTTCGCCCCCGAGCTCGCGGTCGTCACGCACGGCGGCGGCAAGGAGCTGGAGGAGCCGGTCGTCGTCCGGCCCACCTCCGAGACGATCATCAACGACTACTTCTCGAAGTGGGTGCAGAGCTACCGCGACCTGCCCCTGCTGATCAACCAGTGGGCGAACGTGGTCCGTTGGGAGATGCGCCCGCGCGTCTTCCTGCGCACCACCGAGTTCCTCTGGCAGGAGGGTCACACCGCCCACGCCACCTACGAGGACGCCCGGGACTACGCCGCGTACATCCACAAGGAGGTCTACGCGGACTTCATGATCAACGTCCTGGGCATCGACGTGGTCCTCGGCCGCAAGACGCCCAAGGAGCGCTTCGCGGGCGCGATCAACACCCTCACCCTCGAGGGCATGATGGGCGACGGCAAGGCGCTGCAGATGGGCACCAGCCACGAGCTCGGCCAGAACTTCGCCAAGGCCTTCAACACCTCCTACCTGTCGAAGGACGGCAGGCAGGAGCTGGTCTGGCAGACCTCCTGGGGCTCCTCCACCCGCATGGTCGGCGGTCTGATCATGTCGCACGGCGACGACAACGGCCTGCGCGTTCCGCCGCGCCTGGCGCCGGTCCAGGCCGTCGTCCTTGCGATCAAGGGTGACGACGCCGTCATCGCCAAGGTCCGCGAGATCGGCGACCAGCTGAAGGCCGCCGGGGTCCGGGTGCAGGTCGACGACCGCACGGACACGCCGTTCGGCCGCCGCGCCGTGGACTGGGAGCTCAAGGGCGTCCCGGTGCGCATCGAGGTCGGCCCGCGCGACCTGGAGAACGGCACCGCGATGCTGGCCCGCCGCATCCCCGGCGGCAAGGAGCCGGTCCGCATCGACGAGCTCGTCGGCATGCTGCCGAAGGTCCTGAAGGAGGACCAGGCGCTGCTGCTCGCCCAGTCGCGCGAGCGCCGCGAGTCCCGCACGACCGACGTGAAGACCATCGAGGAGGCCGCCGAGGCCGCCGCGGCCGGCGGCTGGGCGCGGATCCCGTGGGCGGACCTGGGCCCCGAGGGCGAGGCCAAGCTGGCCGAGCAGGCCGTGACCGTCCGGTGCCTCGTGGGCGAGGACGGCTCCGTGCCGGAGTCGGACGACGCCCCGGGCGCGATCGCGATCGTGGCGCGCGCCTACTAGGAACGCAGGAACGAGGGCATGGGGCGGCGGCGCATGAGGCGTCGGCGCTCCATGCGCTCTCCCGCAGTGCACAGGCATGAGGCCGCTCCGGCATGGGGCGGCCTCATGGCGTTGAGGGCGGTGCGGGGGCGACCGCATGAGGTCCGCATGAGGCGCCCGCATGAGGCGGGTGCGGGCGGCGGCGGGCTGCGCGCCGGACGGGCATGAGGCGACGATGTGCATGAGTCGGGCAGGCGGCGTGGGCGTCGGCATGAGGCGGCGGCCTCAGGGGCGGCTGCCCAGGCCCGCACCGCCGTCATTCACGCTCCGAGGAGCGCGCCGAGGCGCCGGCCGCCCGAGGGGGCGCACGCCACCCGGCGCGCGCTTACTGATGAGTCAGTACGTCCCGGGTTGCGAACAGGTGCGCGGCTTCTCCATAGATCTGCGCACCCGCCCTCGTCGCGACGCATGAGCGTGAAACTGACTGGTACGTGCAAATTATTTGGGATGGCCCGGTATCGGAACACCGGGCCGTCCCTGCTCGTTGTCACGACGTGAGCACGACACCACCTGTTCTCGCCGCAGAGCTGGCGCAGGCGTGGGCCGACATTCAGCGGCACCACCCCGAGCTGCCGGATCTTGCCGCGCCCGAATCGCTGATCGGGGAGTCGTCGTCCGCATGCGGCGCCGAGCTCTCCTTCGAACGGCTGCTGCACGAGGCAGTGCACGGCATCGCGGCCGCCCGCGGTGTGCGTGACACGTCACGCGCGGGCCGCTACCACAATCGCCGGTTCCTGGCGATCGCCGAGGAGCTCGGGCTCGACCACAGCGACGATCCGCATCCCAGCAGCGGCTTCTCCCTGGTCGTGCTCAACCCGGAGGCGCGCAAGCGCTACCGCCCCACCATCGACAGACTGCAGCGCGCCCTCAAGGCGCACACGGTCGCCACCACCGCCGACACCTCCCGCACCTTCCGCGGGCCGGCGGCGCGTCACGGCTCGTCGGGCGGCGGGGTCCGGGTCAAGGCGGTGTGCGACTGCGGCCGGAACGTGCGCGTCGTGCCCTCCGTGCTCGCCCAGGCGCCCATCATGTGCGGCGGCTGCGGCCAGCCCTTCCGGATTCCCGAGGCGGTCACGGTCGGCTGACCTGGAGGGGTGTGGCACAATGGGACGCTGTACTCGACAGTCGCACAGGACCCCTCTCTCCTCCGGCTGGCGCGTCCATCGGGCATCCGAGTACCGCAACCCCACGTGGCATCTCGTTGTGCCCAACCACGTCAAGACCAGGAGACACCACTCCCGTGGCAGTCAAGATCAAGCTGAAGCGTCTGGGCAAGATCCGTTCGCCTCACTACCGCATCGTCATCGCCGACTCCCGCACCCGCCGTGACGGCCGGGCCATCGAGGAGATCGGTCTGTACCACCCGGTGCAGAACCCCTCGCGCATCGAGGTCGACTCCGAGCGTGTCCAGTACTGGCTGGGTGTCGGCGCGCAGCCGACCGAGCCGGTTCTGGCCATCCTCAAGGTCACCGGCGACTGGCAGAAGTTCAAGGGTCTGCCGGCCCCGGCCCCGATGCTCGTCGCCGAGCCGAAGAAGGACCACAGCGGTCTCTTCGACGCTGTCGTGAGCGCCGCGGGCGAGGCGAAGGGTGAGGCCATCACCCCGAAGGCGAAGAAGTCGGAGAAGAAGGACGAGGCCGCCGAGGCCGAGTCCGCTGAGTCGACCGAGGCCTGAGGATGCTCGAGGAGGCCCTTGAGCACCTCGTGAAGGGCATCGTCGACAACCCCGACGAGGTGCAGGTCGCTTCGCGCAACCTGCGCCGCGGGCGCGTGCTGGAGGTCCGGGTGCACCCCGACGACCTCGGCAAGGTGATCGGCCGCAACGGCCGCACCGCTCGTGCCCTGCGCACCGTCGTGGGCGCCATCGGCGGCCGTGGCATCCGCGTCGACCTCGTCGACGTGGATCAGGTCCGCTGAGAAGCGGTTGAGCACCGGCACGGGCCGGGAAGGGCTTGGGCCCTTCCCGGCCCGTTGTCGCGTACGGAGAGCAGAGAAGGAAACATGCAGCTCGTAGTCGGCAGGATCGGCCGCGCCCACGGCATCCGGGGCGAGGTCACGGTTGAGGTGCGTACGGACGAGCCCGAGCTGCGGCTCGGACCCGGCGCCGTCCTGGCCACGGACCCCGCCTCCGCGGGACCGCTGACCATCGAGTCCGGCCGCGTGCACAGCGGCCGGCTGCTGCTGCGCTTCGCGGGCGTGGGCGACCGTACGGCCGCCGAGGCGCTCCGCAACACCCTCCTCATCGCCGAGGTCGACCCGGAGGAGACCCCGGAGGACCCCGAGGAGTTCTACGACCACCAGCTGATGGACCTGGAGGTCGTCACCGCCGACGGCACCGTCGTCGGCCGGATCAGCGAGATCTCCCACCTGCCGTCGCAGGACCTGTTCATCGTGGAGCGGGCCGACGGGTCCGAGGTCATGATCCCCTTCGTCTCCGAGATCGTCACGGAGATCGACCTGGAGGGTCAGCGTGCCGTCATCGACCCGCCGCGCGGTCTGATCGACGCCGACGAGGCGGAGATCGCGTCCGCCCGTGAGGCCACGCCTGGAGCGGCGCACGAGGCGCCGCATGGGGCCGTGGATGAGGCGCCGCATGAGGCCGAGGACGAGGCGGCGCATGAGGCCGGGCAGGGCCCCGGAGCGCAGGCCGGCCAGGACGCGGGGCGCGCCTCCGAGCAGGACTCCGAGCGGGGCGACGCCTGATGCGCATCGACGTCGTCACGATCTTCCCCGAGTACCTCGAGCCGCTGAACGTCTCGCTCGTCGGCAAGGCGCGGGCACGGGGCCGGCTGGATGTCCGCGTGCACGATCTGCGCGCATGGACGCACGACAAGCACAACACCGTCGACGACACCCCGTACGGCGGCGGCCCCGGCATGGTCATGAAGCCGGAGCCCTGGGGCGAGGCCCTGGACGCGGTCATCGAGTCGGGGGCCCCGGGCGAGGAGCTGCCCGTGCTCGTCGTTCCGACGCCCAGCGGCCGGCCCTTCACGCAGGAGCTCGCCGTGGAGCTCTCGGAGAAGCCGTGGCTGGTCTTCACCCCCGCCCGCTACGAGGGCATCGACCGCCGGGTCATCGAGGAGTACGGCGACCGCCTGGACGTCCGCGAGGTGTCCATCGGCGACTACGTCCTGGCCGGCGGCGAGGCCCCCGTCCTCGTGATGGTCGAGGCCGTCGCGCGCCTGCTCCCCGGCGTCCTCGGCAACGCCGAGTCCCACCGCGACGACTCCTTCGCCCCGGGCGCCATGGCGGACCTCCTGGAGGGCCCCGTCTACACCAAGCCGCCGGAGTGGCGCGGCCGCGGCATCCCCGACGTCCTGCTCAGCGGCCACCACGGCAAGATCGCGCGCTGGCGCCGCGACGAGGCGTTCCGCCGCACCGTGCGCAACCGCCCCGATCTCATCGAGCGCGCGGACCCCGCGGCCTTCGACAAGAAGGACCGCGAGATCCTCTCGATCCTGGGCTGGGGCCCCGGCCCCGACGGCCGATTTGGGCGGGTGGCCCCGGACGTGGAAGAATAAGCCGTTGCCTTGCGCCCGGCGTGCGCCCCTGCCACAGGGGGAACGACGCCCGCCCGACGTTCCGGCACCATCCCCACTTCAGTACGGATTCCGCTGATGACCTGTGGCATCGGCGAGGAAGCAGACGAACATGTCCTCCCTGCTCGACAACGTCAACGCCGCGTCGCTGCGCACCGACGTCCCGGCCTTCCGCCCCGGCGACACCGTGAACGTCCACGTTCGCGTCATCGAGGGCAACCGCTCCCGCATCCAGCAGTTCAAGGGTGTCGTCATCCGCCGCCAGGGCGCGGGCATCAGCGAGACCTTCACGGTCCGCAAGGTCTCGTTCTCCGTCGGCGTCGAGCGCACCTTCCCGGTGCACAGCCCGATCTTCGAGAAGGTCGAGCTCGTCACCCGCGGTGACGTCCGTCGCGCCAAGCTGTACTACCTCCGTGAGCTCCGCGGCAAGGCCGCGAAGATCAAGGAGAAGCGCGACAACTGAGCTTCCGTCCGGAGTCCGCGCCCGGCCGGATAGGCTTTCGGCTCGATGGACACCGACGTACAGCTTTCGGAGCGCGACCGCTCTCCCCGCCCCCCAGAGGGCGAGGAGCAGGGGTCGCGCTCCACGCGTTTCACCGCTTCTCGGGCGGCCTCGGCCAGGGCCGCCTGGGCGTGGCTGAGGGGCGGCGGCCCCATGCGCCGCGCAGGCGTGCTGCTGACGCTCTGCCTGGTCTTCATGCTGCTGCTGAGCAGCTACGTGGTGCAGCCCTTCCTCATCCCCAGCGGCTCCATGGAGAACACGCTGCGCGTCGGGGACCGTGTCCTCGTCAACAAGCTCGCCTACACCTTCGGGGACGAGCCGCGGCGCGGTGATGTGGTCGTCTTCGACGGCACCGGATCCTTCGTCCAGGACGCGCCGGCAGAGAACGCGGTGGCGGCGCTGATCCGTAAGGGCGCCTCGTCCGTCGGCCTCATGGGGCCCGCGGCGACTGTCTACATCAAGCGTGTGGTGGGTGTCGGGGGCGACCGCGTCACTTGCTGCGACGCGCGCGGCCGGCTGCAGATCAACGGCCGGCCGGTGGACGAGAACTTCCTCTACCCCGGCGACGGCCCCTCGCGCGTGCCCTTCGACGTGGTGGTGCCCAAGGGGAAGCTGTGGGTGATGGGTGACCACCGGGGCGACTCTCGCGACTCCCGCGATCACTTGGGCGAGCCCGGCGGCGGCATGGTGCCGGTGAGCAAGGTCGTCGGCCGGGCAGACTGGATCGGCTGGCCCTTCGGGAGGATGAGCACCCTGGAGCGCCCCGGCGCATATGCCCGTGTCCCCGAGCCTGACGAGGCGGCCGGGCACGGAGGAATGCCGACCGCATGGGGCGCTGCACGAGGCGGCGCGTGGGGAAGTACGCGAGGCGGCGCATGGGGCGGTGCACGAGGCGGCGAACAGCCCCCCGTAGAGCGCGACCGGGCCCGGCAGCCCGCCGAGCCGCCCGGACAGCCCCAGGGGCCCACGGGACGCGCAGGGAGGCCGGGTGGGTAGCCGGGGCCGTACGCTGCCGGGCCCGGCAGGCCCCGCAGAGACAGGAGCGGCGAGTACGGACGTCGCCGCCGCGGGAGGCCGTGCAGCGCGCCGCAAGGCCGCTCGCCGGGTCAAGCGGCGCCGGCGGCGCTCCGCGGTCAAGGAGGTGCCGATCCTCATAGCGGTCGCGCTGCTGATCGCCCTCGTGCTCAAGACGTTCCTGGTGCAGGCGTTCGTGATCCCCTCCGGCTCCATGGAGCAGACCATCCGGATCGGCGACCGCGTGCTCGTGGACAAGCTGACCCCCTGGTTCGGCTCCAGGCCGCAGCGCGGCGACGTCATCGTCTTCCGCGACCCCGGCGGCTGGTGGGACGGCGAGGAGGCGGACACCGCGCACGACCCGGTGGGCGTCAGACAGGTCAAGCAGTTCCTGACCTTCATCGGCCTGCTGCCGTCGGCGAACGAGCACGACCTGATCAAGCGGGTGATCGGCGTCGGTGGTGACACGGTCAAGTGCTGCGACGGGAACGGCAAAATCACAGTCAACGGAACGCCGCTCGACGAGCCGTACCTGCACCCGGAGAACCCGCCCTCCAAGATCGAGTTCACGGTCCGGGTGCCCGCGGGGCGCTACTTCGTGATGGGCGATCACCGCTCCAATTCGGCCGATTCACGCTTCCACCTCGACGACGCCGGGCAGGGCACCGTGCCGGAAGACCTGGTGGTCGGGCGCGCCGTCGTCATCGCGTGGCCGCTGGGGCACTGGCGGCAGCTGTCCGAAAGAGACACTTTCGCATCGGTCGGTGACGCGCCGCCCGCGGAGACGCAAGCACGCGGTTCGCCGCATAGTGTGTCCCTCATGGATCAGCAAGGATCGATCCAACTCCCGACCCCTGCGGAACTCCCGCTCGTTATGGGAGTGGTGGGCCTGCCCCATGCGTACGGCAGGCCGCAGCGTGGAGAGCGGAGCGAGAGGAGTGGATGTGGGGGACTTGGCGGTCGGCGCACGGTCCGGTCACGAAGAGCCCGAGAAGCGGCCCGGGGAGGCTGACGGGTCGCCAGAGGCCGGTGTGCCGGCGGAGGCCATGTCCCAGGCGTCCCAGGAGGCTGCGGGCGGACCGGCACGGACGGACGGCGACGACGTGAGCCCGGCCGGGGATTCCGGCGGCGAGGGGCCGCGCGGGGCGGCGCCCAAGAAGCAGCGGTCGTTCTGGAAGGAGCTGCCGATCCTGATCGGCATCGCCCTGGTTCTCGCGCTGCTGATCAAGACGTTCCTGGTGCAGGCGTTCTCGATCCCGTCGGACTCGATGCAGAACACCCTCCAGCGCGGCGACCGCGTGCTCGTGGACAAGCTCACGCCGTGGTTCGGTGCCGAGCCCGAGCGCGGCGAGGTCGTGGTCTTCCACGACCCGGACAACTGGCTCGGCGACGAGACCCAGACCCCGCAGCCCGGCCCGCTGGGCGGTGGCGTGCAGAAGGTCCTCAGCTTTATCGGCCTCATGCCCTCGGCCGAGGAGAAGGACCTCATCAAGCGGGTCATCGCGGTCGGCGGGGACACCGTGGAGTGCCAGAAGGGCGGCCCGGTCAAGGTCAACGGCAAGGCGCTGTCGGAGCAGGGCTACCTCTTCCCCGACAACACCCCCTGCGACGATCAGCCCTTCGGCCCGGTCAAGGTTCCCAAGGGCAAGCTCTGGGTGATGGGCGACCACCGCCAGAACTCCCTGGACTCGCGCTACCACCCGGACCAGGACCACGGCTTCGTCCCCGTATCGGACGTCGTGGGCCGCGCCTTCGTGGTCGCCTGGCCGATCAACCGCTGGTCCTTCCTGGGTGTCCCCGGCACCTTCGACCAGCCGGGGATCAACGCGGCCGCCGCGGCCGCGCCGTCCGCCCTCGGGCTCGCCGGTGCAGTGCCGCTGGTCCTGTGGCGCCGGCGCCGGCTGGTCGCACGGAGCGGTGCCGAGGGGCTCACTCGCGACAGCGCCTCCAGGAGCTGACCGCCAGAGCTCCCCGAAGGGCTGTCTCCCGTGCATACCGCCCGGTAGTGTGCGGTTCCCGCGCCCCCGGGGGCGCGGAGTCCGATCTTCTACGCGGGGCGGGAGCACTGGGATGAGCGGAGCAGGACGTACGGACGACGGCCACGGCCGCGCGGGCAGGATGCTGTCCGGGCTGGCCGTGGCCGTCGGCTGTGTGCTCTTCCTCGGCGGCTTCGCCTGGGGCGCCCTGCTCTACCAGCCGTACACCGTCCCCACCGACTCCATGGCGCCCACCATCGGGCGGGGCGACCGGGTCCTCGCCGAGCGCATAAGCGGTGGCGCCGTGCGGCGCGGGGACATCGTCGTCTTCAAGGACAAGGTCTGGGGCGACACGCCGATGGTCAAACGGGTCGTCGGCACGGGCGGCGACACGGTGGCCTGCTGCGACCGCCAGGGGCGCCTCACGGTCGACGGCACACCGATCGAGGAACCGTATCTGCAGGACAAGGGCGCGGCCTCGCCCACCCGCTTCTCGGCGACCGTCCCCGAGGGGCAGCTCTTCCTGCTCGGCGACCACCGCAGCGACTCCGTGGACTCCCGCGGCCACCTCTCCGACGCCTCCCACGGCACCGTGCCGCGCGGCGCCGTCCGCGCGCGCGTGGACGCCACCGCCTGGCCCGTGGAGGGCTGGGGCATGATGGACAGACCCGGGTCCTTCGCCGGCCTCCCCGGCGGCACCTCGCAGCCCGGCCCGCTGCCGCTGGTGCTGACCGCCGTGATCGCCGGAGCGGTGCTCATCCTGGGCGGCGCGGCGTACGGCCCCGTGGCGCGCCTCGTCAGGCCGGGGCGCAGGGAGGAGGTGCGCGCCCATGCCCCGTGAGGCGGCCGGCAGCGCCGGCGACCCGCGCCGGGCGTCACGGATCGTCCTGCTCGATCCGTCCGACCGCATCCTGCTGATGCACGGCTACGAACCGGGCGATCCCTCCACCACGTGGTGGTTCACCCCGGGCGGCGGCCTGGAGGGCGCCGAGACGTGGGAGCAGGCGGCGCGCCGCGAGCTGGCCGAGGAGACCGGGATCACGGAGATCGAGCTCGGCCCCGTGCTGTGGCGCCGGACCTGCTCCTTTCCCTTCGACGGCCGCCTGTGGAACCAGGACGAGCGCTACTACCTGGCCCGTACGGCACAGCCCGGCCGGTGGACCGGCGGCGGCACGGAGCTGGAGCGGCGCAGCGTCACGGGACTGCGCTGGTGGACCTGCGAGGAACTCCTCGCGACCCGTGAGACGGTGTATCCGACCAGGCTCGCCGGGCTGCTGCGTAGGCTGCTCGACGAGGGACCCCCGCGTACGCCGGTGCTCCTGGAGACGGAGCGTGCCTGACGCACAATGGGGGGACGCACGGCTGAAGGGGAACATGCCATGAGCGCCGAGGACCTCGAGAAGTACGAGACCGAGATGGAGCTGAAGCTCTACCGGGAGTACCGCGATGTCGTCGGTCTGTTCAAATACGTGATCGAGACCGAGCGTCGTTTCTACCTCACCAACGACTACGAGATGCAGGTGCACTCCGTCCAGGGCGAGGTGTTCTTCGAGGTGTCCATGGCCGACGCCTGGGTCTGGGACATGTACCGCCCCGCGCGCTTCGTGAAGCAGGTGCGGGTGCTCACGTTCAAGGACGTGAACATCGAGGAGCTCAACAAGACCGACCTCGACCTTCCGGGTGGCTGAGTTCTCCACAACCGACGGGTTATCCACCAAGATCCAACGATTACGGGCCGTGACGGCAGGGTGGGCGCCGGAGGTGGTGCCCGTGAACGCCCGAAAAGCACTCGGCCGCTACGGCGAGGATCTCGCCGTCCGCCGGCTGGCCCAGGCCGGCATCCTCGTCCTCGAACGGAACTGGAGATGCCGCGAGGGCGAGATCGACATCGTGGCCATGGAGGCCGACACCCTGGTGGTCTGCGAGGTCAAGACCCGCACGACCGGTGTGTACGAACATCCGATGGCCGCCGTCACCCCGGCGAAGGCGCAGCGGCTGCGCCGGCTCGCCGAGCGCTGGCTGGAGCACCACGGCGGCCCGCCGCCGGGCGGGGTGCGGATCGATCTGGTGGGCGTGATCGTCCCCGGCCGCGGCGCCCCCGCCGTCGAGCACGCCAAGGGGGTAGCGTGATGGGTTTTGCCCGTACGTGCTCGGTGGCGCTGGTCGGTGTCGAGGGCGTGGTGGTCGAGGTCCAGGCCGACCTGGAGCCCGGGGTCGCCGCCTTCACCCTCGTCGGCCTCCCCGACAAGAGCCTCGTCGAGAGCAAGGACCGCGTCCGTGCCGCCGTGGTGAACTCCGGCGCCGAGTGGCCGCAGAAGAAGCTGACCGTCGGCCTGAGCCCCGCGGCGGTCCCCAAGAGCGGCAGCGGCTTCGACCTCGCCGTCGCCTGTGCCGTCCTGGCCGCCTCCGAGCGTCTCGACCCGCGCGAGATCGCCGATCTGGTGCTGATCGGGGAGCTCGGCCTCGACGGCCGGGTCCGGCCGGTGCCGGGCATCCTGCCGGCGGTCCTGGCCGCCGCCGACGCGGGCTACCGCCAGGTCGTCGTCCCCGAGCGCACCGCCGCCGAGGCGTCCCTCGTGCCCGGGGTCTCGGTCCTCGGCATCCGCAGCCTGCGCCAGCTGATCGCGGTCCTGACCGACGCGCCGGTGCCGGAGGAGGAGCCGCTTCCGGAAGGCCGCCCCGATCCGATGCTCGCGGGGCTCTCGGTGCCGGGCGCGGGGCTGGGCACGGGAGTCCTGCTCGGCGACCGGCAGCCGGATCTCGCCGAGGTCGCCGGGCAGCTCAAGGCCCGGACGGCTCTCGAAGTGGCCGCCGCCGGGCGGCACCACCTGCTCCTGCAGGGCCCGCCGGGGGCCGGCAAGACCATGCTCGCCGAGCGCCTGCCCGGCCTGCTGCCGCCGCTCACCGCACAGGAGTCCCTCGAAGTCACGGCGGTCCACTCGGTCGCAGGGACGCTGCCCGCCGGACAGCCCCTCCTCGACCGGGCCCCCTACTGCGCCCCGCACCACTCGGCGTCCATGGCCTCTCTGGTCGGCGGCGGATCGGGGCTGCCGCGCCCCGGCGCGGTCTCCCTCGCGCACCGCGGAGTGCTCTTTATGGACGAGGCGCCCGAGTTCTCCGGCCGCGTGCTCGACGCGCTCAGGCAGCCGCTCGAATCGGGGCACGTGATCGTTGCCCGGTCCGGGGGCGTGCTGCGGCTCCCCGCCCGGTTCCTGCTCGCCCTGGCCGCCAACCCCTGCCCTTGCGGCAGGCACGGAATGCTGGGAGAGGGCTGCGACTGCCCTCCCCAGGCCGTCAGGCGCTACCGGGCCCGCCTCTCCGGCCCCCTCCTGGACCGGGTCGACCTGAGGGTGACGGTCGAACCGGTGGCCCGTTCCGAGCTCACGGGGGCCGAGGCGGGGTCGGAGACGACCGCCCAGGTGGCCGAGAGGGTCCGTGCCGCCCGGGAGCGGGCCGCCGCCCGCCTTGCGGACACGCCCTGGGCGACCAACAGCGAGGTCCCCGGCCACGAACTGCGCACCCGCTGGCGCGTCGGCCCGGGAGCCCTCGCCGAAGCCGAACGTGACATGGAACGGGGCATGCTGACAGCGCGTGGCCTGGACCGCGTCCTGCGCGTCGCCTGGACCGTGGCCGACCTCGCCGGACACGACCGCCCCGACGCCGCGGACGTCAACTGCGCGCTGGAGCTGCGTACGGGCGTCCATCGCGGCACCGTTCTGGCAGGGGACCGCGCGTGACCGCCCCCGCCCCCGAGGACCGGCTGGCGCGCGCCGCGCTGACCCGGCTGACCGAGCCCGGGGACGAGCGCGTGGGCCGCTGGGTGCGGGAGATGGGTGCCGTGGAGGTGGTGCGCGGGCTCACGGGCGCGGGACCGGCGCCGCCGGGCGCCGGCCCTGAGCGGCTCGCGGGCTGCAGGGAGCGCGCCGCCGCCCTCGATCCGCAAGGCGACCTCGACGCCGTCGCCCGGCTGGGCGGCCGGTTCGTCTGTCCCGGCGACCACGAATGGCCCGGGCAGCTGGACGACCTCGGCGACGCCCGGCCGCTGGGCCTGTGGGTGCGCGGCGCCGCCGACCTGCGGCTGTGGGCCCTGCGCTCCGTCGCCGTGGTCGGCGCCCGCGCCAGCACCGACTACGGCTCACATGTCGCCTCCCTCCTCGGCGCCGGGCTGGCCCGGCGCGGCTGGGTGGTCGTGTCCGGCGCCGCCTACGGCGTCGACGGCGCCGCGCACAGAGGAGCGCTCGGGGCGGGAGGTGCGACCGTGGCCGTGCTGGCCTGCGGGGTCGACGTTCCCTATCCCCGCGGCCACGCGGAGCTGCTGGAGCGGATCGTGGAACGGGGTCTCGTGCTCGCCGAGTTGCCCCCGGGCGGCCACCCCACCCGCAGTCGCTTCATCCTCCGCAACCGCGTCATCGCCGCATTGACGCGCGGCACCGTGGTCGTGGAGGCCGAGTACCGCAGCGGCTCGCTGGTGACGGCCCGTCGCGCACGCCGCCTCGGCCGCCGGACGATGGGCGTGCCCGGCCCCGTCACCTCCGGCCTCTCGGCCGGCGTGCACGAACTGCTCCGCGAGGACGCGGTCCTCGTCACCGACGCCGACGAGATCGCCGAGCTCGTCGGCGGCATGGGAGACCTCGCCCCCGAGCGCCACGGCCCCGTCGTCGCCCGCGACCTCCTGGCCCCGGCGGCGGCCGTGGTGCTCGAAGCCGTGCCCGGAGGCAGCGGCGGGGACCGGGACCTCATCGCGCGAAACGCGGGCCTGAGCAGGGAGCAGACGCTCGCCAGGCTGTACGAGCTGCAGTCCCTCGGCTTCGTCGAACGCCACGAGGACCGCTGGAAGTTGGCCGCCCCACCGTCAACATCCGGCACACCCAAGCCCCCCGGACGGCGCCCGCCTGCGCGGCGAGGCGGTTCTTGACCTGGGGCGATCGGGTGAAAAGGTTAAGGGGACGACCGCGGCCGCCGATACGGCGAGGCACGCACGGCCACCCGCCCCGGCGCACGCCGGTGCCCCCGGCGGGGAACGCATCCGCACAGCGACAGAAGGGAATCCATCGCATACCGCAACGCGGCAGTCACGCTACGCTCACGGGATTCCAGCCATTCGTACCACTCGATCCACGTCACAGCAGAACGGCTCAAGACGACGAATGCCCCAGCACACCTCCGGTTCGGACCGCGCGGCGGTGCCGCCCGCGGCGCGCGGCGCCGAGCGCCCTCCCGCGCCCTCGACGCTCGACGAGCTGTGGCGGTCGTACAAGGCCTCGGGCGACGAGCGGCTGCGGGAGCAGCTGATCCTCCACTACTCGCCCCTCGTGAAGTACGTGGCGGGGCGCGTCAGCGTCGGTCTGCCGTCCAACGTCGAGCAGGCCGACTTCGTCTCCTCGGGCATCTTCGGACTCATCGACGCCATCGAGAAGTTCGACCCCGCCCGGGAGATCAAGTTCGAGACGTACGCCATCACCCGGATCCGCGGGGCGATGATCGACGAGCTGCGCGCCCTGGACTGGATTCCGCGCTCCGTCCGCCAGAAGGCGCGCGCGGTCGAGCGCGCGTACGCCACGCTGGAGGCCGAGCTGCGCCGCACCCCCACCGAGGCCGAGGTCGCGGCCGAGATGGGCATCGCCATCGAGGAACTGCACGGCGTCTTCAGCCAGTTGTCGCTCACCAACGTGGTCGCCCTGGAAGACCTCCTGCACGCCGGCGCCGAGGGCGGCGAACGGCTGAGCCTCATGGACACCCTGGAGGACACCGCCGCCGACGACCCCGTCGAGGTCGCCGAGGACCGCGAGCTGCGCCGCCTCCTCGCCCGCGCGATCAACACGCTCCCCGAGCGCGAGAAGACCGTCGTCACCCTCTACTACTACGAGGGCCTCACGCTGGCCGAGATCGGGCACGTGCTCGGCGTCACGGAGAGCAGGGTCAGCCAGATCCACACGAAGTCGGTGCTCCAGCTGCGGGCCAAGCTGGCGGACGTCGGCCGCTGACACCCGGCGAGAATCCTCCCTCGGCGTCGTCCCGGCCACCGGCAATCCGTAAAGTGGGGACGTGCCCAGGATTCGAGCGGCCTCAGTGGCCGAGCACCGGACGATGCAGCGCGGCGCCCTGCTGGACGCCGCCCGCTCCCTGCTGTCCGAGGGCGGCACGGAAGCGCTGACCTTCCCCGCCCTGGCCGAGCGCACAGGGCTGGCGCGGTCCTCGGTCTACGAGTACTTCCGCTCGCGGGCGGCCGTGGTCGAGGAGCTGTGCGCCGTCGACTTCCCCGTGTGGGCGGCGGAGGTCGAGACCGCCATGGAGGCCGCGGAAACGCCCGAGGCGAAGATCGAGGCGTACGTCCGCCGCCAGCTGGCCCTCGTCGGCGACCGCCGCCACCGCGCCGTGGTCGCGATCTCCGCCGGAGAGCTGGACGCGGGCGCGCGCGAGAAGATCCGGGCGGCCCACGGCGGGCTCATCGCTATGGTCGTGGAGGCCCTCGAAGGCCTCGGCCACGAGCAGCCCCGCCTGGCCGCCATGCTGCTGCAGGGTGTCGTCGACGCCGCCGTACGCCGGATCGAGCTCGGCGCGGCCGAGGAGCCCGGCCGCATCATCGAGGCGGCCGTGTCCATGGCACTGCGCGGCGTCACGGGCTGACCGCCGCCGTGCCGGCCCCGCCCGTGAGCGGCAGCAGCCGCGAGGGTGGCCTGCGCAGCATCCACGGCGGCAGCATGGACAAGGGATCCAGGTAGATCTTTCCGCGGAGCAGTCCCCAGTGCAGACAGCCCGTGGAGCCGGCGGCGCCTCCCGGTCCCTTCAGGCAGTGGGAGAGGGAAGTGCCGGCCTGAAGCGTGCCGATCACCTGCCCCGCCGCCACCTCGTCTCCCACTTTCACCAGCGCGTTCACCGGCTCGTACGTGGTTCGCAGGGGCGGCTCGCCCGTGCCCGCGTGCTTGACCGCCACCACACCCCGCCCCGCGACGGTGCCGGCGAAGGACACGGTGCCGGGCGCTGCGGCCCGTACCGGCTGACCCGGGCGGGCGACGAGATCCACCCCGCGGTGCCCGGCCGCCCAGGGCACGGGCGGCGGCCGCCAGGCCCGTACGAGCAGGGGCCGGCCGCCCCGTGCCCCGGCGACAGGCCAGGCCCGGTCGCCCCGCTGCGGCCCGCCGCCTCCCTGCCCGGACGGCCCGGGCCCCGCGGCCGCTCGCCCGGCGGATGCCACGGGCGGGACCGCGGCCTCCGCGGACGCCGGAGCGGGCACAGGAACGGGCGGGGGCGCGGGCGGGGGAGCGGCCGCCGCGGAGGCCCGTGCGCTCGCTGCCGTACCGCCGGTGACCGCCGCGGCCAGGACACAGAGCGTGACCGCGCCGGCCCCGGCGAGCAGGCGCCGCGTGAACGATCCGAGCCGTGCAAAAGATCCGATGAGAGCCATGCCCGTACGGTGGCGGATCACCGGCGATCGTGGGGATCTTGACGCAGATCTGTGGACTACTCGCGGGTTGTGCACAACGCCGTCACCCGGGACTTCCCGGGTCCCGTACACTTCTCATGGCGATCCGGGTGACCGGATCGACTTCGCACGCCCCGCTACCGGCGCGTCAGTCCCTTTCGGGCAGCCCGGTGGCCGTGTCTCTCGGTCCGCGGAACGGTCCTCGCAAGGGCTCCGTCCACGGCAGGCGCGTCGGGGCGTCAGGAGCGGCGGCCGCCCGGCCGCCGTGTAACCGAGTATTTCAAGGAGCGCGGCCATGGCCGTCGTCACGATGCGGGAGCTGCTGGAGAGCGGCGTCCACTTCGGTCACCAGACCCGTCGTTGGAACCCGAAGATGAAGCGTTTCATCTTCACGGAGCGCAACGGCATCTACATCATCGACCTGCTCCAGTCGCTGTCGTACATCGACCGCGCCTACGAGTTCGTCAAGGAGACCGTCGCGCACGGCGGCTCCATCATGTTCGTCGGTACGAAGAAGCAGGCCCAGGAGGCCATCGCCGAGCAGGCGACCCGCGTCGGCATGCCCTACGTGAACCAGCGCTGGCTGGGCGGCATGCTCACCAACTTCTCGACCGTCTACAAGCGCCTGCAGCGCCTGAAGGAGCTCGAGCTCATCGACTTCGAGGACGTGGCCGCCTCCGGCCTCACCAAGAAGGAGCTCCTGGTCCTCTCCCGCGAGAAGGCCAAGCTGGAGAAGACCCTCGGCGGCATCCGCGAGATGCAGAAGGTGCCGAGCGCCGTCTGGATCGTCGACACCAAGAAGGAGCACATCGCCGTCGGTGAGGCGCGCAAGCTCCGCATCCCGGTCGTCGCGATTCTCGACACCAACTGCGACCCCGACGAGGTCGACTACAAGATCCCGGGCAACGACGACGCGATCCGCTCCGTCACGCTGCTCACCCGTGTGATCGCCGACGCCGTCGCCGAGGGCCTCATCGCCCGCTCCGGCGCCGCCACCGGTGACGCGAAGGCCGACAAGGCCGCCGGCGAGCCCCTCGCCGAGTGGGAGCGCGACCTGCTCGAGGGCGAGAAGAAGGCCGACGCCGAGGCCGAGAAGCCGGCCGAGGCCGCTGCCGAGGCTCCGGCCGCGGACGCCGAGCAGGCCTGACAACTCAGTCGGTAGATCATGACGGGGGACGGCGCACGGAGCGCCGCCCCCGTCGTGCACCCGTAGTCACCCAACGACTTTCGAGAGAGATTCACAGACCATGGCGAACTTCACCGCCGCTGACGTCAAGAAGCTCCGTGAGCTCACCGGCGCCGGCATGATGGACTGCAAGAAGGCGCTGGACGAGGCCGAGGGCAACCTCGAGAAGGCCGTCGAGATCGTGCGCGTCAAGGGCCTCAAGGGCGTGGCCAAGCGCGAGAGCCGCACCACCGAGAACGGTGCCGTCGTCTCCGTCGTCGCCGACGACAACACCTCCGGTGTCATCGTCGAGCTGAAGTGCGAGACCGACTTCGTCGCCAAGGGCGAGAAGTTCGTGGCCGTCGCCGAGGCCCTCGCCGCCCACGTCGCCAAGAGCGCCCCGGCCGACACCGAGGCCCTCATGGCCTCCGAGATCGAGCCCGGCAAGACCGTCCAGGCGTTCGTGGACGAGGCCAACGCCACCCTCGGCGAGAAGATCGTCGTCGACCGCTTCGCGCGCTTCGCCGACGGCTTCGTCTCCGTGTACATGCACCGCACCGCCGCGGACCTGCCCCCGCAGGTCGGCGTCCTGGTCGAGCTGGACAAGGAGAACGCCGAGGTCGCCAAGGACGTCGCGCAGCACATCGCCGCCTTCGCGCCGAAGTTCCTCAGCCGCGAGGACATCCCGGCCGAGACCGTCGAGAACGAGCGCCGCGTCGCCGAGGCCACCGCTCGCGAGGAGGGCAAGCCCGAGGCCGCCCTGCCGAAGATCGTCGAGGGTCGCGTCACCGGCTTCTACAAGGAGAACGTCCTGCTGGACCAGGCGTTCGCCAAGGACAACAAGAAGACCGTCCAGAAGGTCCTGGACGAGGCCGGTGTCACGCTGAAGCGCTTCGCGCGCATCCGCGTCGGCGCCTGAGCCGTCAGCAGGGCAGCGATTGACCTGCGACCCGCTAGGGTCGTACGCAGCCGATCCCTCACCGGTCGGCCGCTGATGTGACGAGGAGGCCATTGCCGCACAGGGAACCGAAAGGACCCATCCGGCAATGGCCTTCTTCGTATGTGCACGAGGAGAGCTCCAATGAATCAGGGTGCGGACGCCCGGCAGGCCGCCGACGACACCAGTGCTGACCACGGCTCACGCCGCCGGTTCCTGCTCAAACTCTCCGGCGAGGCGTTCGCCGGCGGGGGCGGTCTCGGCGTCGACCCCGATGTCGTGCACGCCATCGCCCGGGAGATCGCGGCCGTGGTCCGCGAGGGCTACGAGATCGCCGTCGTCATCGGCGGCGGCAACTTCTTCCGTGGCGCCGAGCTCCAGCAGCGCGGCATGGACCGGGCCCGCTCGGACTACATGGGCATGCTCGGCACCGTGATGAACTCCCTCGCCCTCCAGGATTTCCTGGTCAAGGAAGGCATCGAGACCCGCGTCCAGACCGGTATCACCATGGGGCAGGTCGCGGAGCCGTTCATCCCGCTGCGCGCCGTGCGCCACCTGGAGAAGGGCCGCGTCGTGATCTTCGGCGCGGGCATGGGCATGCCCTACTTCTCCACCGACACCACCGCCGCCCAGCGCGCCCTGGAGATCCACGCCGAGGCGATCCTCATGGGCAAGAACGGCGTCGACGGGGTCTACGACTCCGACCCGAAGAAGAACCCCGCCGCGGTGAAGTTCGACGCCCTCGAATACAGCGAGGTGCTCGCACGGGGCCTGAAGGTCGCCGACGCCACCGCCATCAGCCTGTGCATGGACAACAAGCTGCCGATCCTGGTCTTCGAGCTGCTCGCCGAGGGCAACATCGGGCGTGCGGTCAAGGGTGAGAAGATCGGCACGCTCGTGAGCGACCAGAGCACGCGGGACTGACGACCCGCAACGCCGTTCGTAGGGGCCGGAGCCGCTACGGACGGCAACTCCGTGCCGGGGGAAGACCTCGGCACGGGGATGGACAACTGCCTGCCGGTCGGACACCGTGCAGGAGAAGACGCGCGCAGGGGCGAGGCTCTGCTTACTGATAACACCAGGAGCAAGTGGTGATCGAAGAGATCCTCCTCGAGGCCGAGGAGAAGATGGACAAGGCCGTTGTGGTCGCCAAGGAGGACTTCGCGGCGATCCGCACCGGGCGTGCGCACCCGGCGATGTTCAACAAGATCGTGGCGGAGTACTACGGTGCGCTGACGCCGATCAACCAGCTGGCGTCCTTCTCGGTGCCGGAGCCGCGCATGGCGGTGGTGACGCCCTTCGACAAGAGCGCGCTCCGCAACATCGAGCAGGCGATCCGCGACTCCGACCTCGGCGTCAACCCGAGCAACGACGGCAACATCATCAGGGTGACCTTCCCGGAGCTCACGGAGCAGCGCCGCCGGGAGTTCGTCAAGGTCGCGAAGACCAAGGCCGAGGACGCCAGGGTCTCGATCCGCTCCGTGCGCCGCAAGGCCAAGGACCTCCTCGACAAGCTGGTCAAGGACAAGGAGACCGGCGAGGACGAGGTCCGCCGCGCGGAGAAGGAGCTCGACGACACCACCGCGAAGTACGTGGCGCAGGTGGACGAGCTGCTCAAGCACAAGGAAGCCGAGCTCCTCGAGGTCTGATGAACGAGACATCCTGGGGGGCCCCGCCGAGCGCCGGATACCGGGGGTCCACCGACCGGGGGCCGTCCTCTGCGGCCCCGTCGGCGGGTCCTGTGCACGAGGCGGGCATCGCGGCGCAGACTCGGCCCATGCCCATCGTGCCCTCCTCAGGCGGAGACCAGGACGACCGTGACCAGGGGGCCGCCCATCTCCGCGGCCCCCTGTTCCGCGACGAACAGGAGCCCGACATCCGGCCCCAGGACCCTGCCCCGGTGCCTGCCTCGCCCGAGTCGCCGAAGGCGGGGAAGAAGAGCGCCGGCCGTGATCTGCGGGCGGCGATAGGGGTCGGCGTCGGCCTCGGCGCGGTCATCCTCGCCTCCCTGTTCATCTACAAGCCCGTCTTCCTCGGCGTGATCGTGATCGCCGTCGTGGTCGGGCTCTGGGAGCTGACGTCCCGCCTCGCGGAGCGCAAGGCGATCCGCGCCCCGCTGGTGCCCCTCGCGGTCGGCGGGGCGGCCATGGTCATCGCCGGCTACGCCAGCGGCGCCGAGGGCGCGTGGGTGGCCGTGGCCTTCACCGCCCTGGCGGTCCTCGTGTGGCGCATGACGGAGTCGCCGGACGACTACCTGAAGGACGTCACGGCCGGCATCTTCGCGGCCTTCTACGTGCCCTTTCTGGCCACGTTCGTGGCCCTCATGCTGGCGGCCGGGGACGGCGCGTGGCGCGTGCTCACGTTCCTGATCCTGACGGTGGTCAGCGACACGGGCGCGTACGCGGTGGGCTGGAAGTTCGGCAAGCGCAAGCTGGCCCCGCGCATCAGTCCGGGCAAGACGCGCGAGGGGCTGGCCGGGGCGGTCGCCTTCGCGATGGTCGCCGGTGCGCTGTGCATGCAGTTCCTGATCGACGACGGAGTGTGGTGGGAGGGGCTGCTGCTCGGCCTGGCCGTCGCGGTCAGCGCCACCCTCGGCGATCTCGGCGAGTCGATGATCAAGCGGGACCTCGGCATCAAGGACATGGGCGCGCTGCTGCCGGGGCACGGCGGCATCATGGACCGGCTGGACTCGCTCCTGCCGACCGCGCCCGTCGTCTGGCTCCTCATGGTCGTCTTCGTCGGCTCGGGCTGAACCGGGCCGGGTACCCTGGAAGGGCTCGTCGCTGTGCGGCGGGCCCTTTTCCGGCCCCGCAGCCCGCGGGGGTGCCTGTGAGGTCTCCGGGTTTCCGGCACCGTCCTGCCGCCGGCTCCGCGATTGCGGAGGTCATCCGCCGTCGTCAATGAGGAGTCTTTACTCATGGCCCCCGCGCCTGGAGAACTGACGTTCGTCGCCCCCCGCGGGGCCAAGCTGCCGCCGCGCCACCTCGCCGACCTCTCGCCGGCCGAGCGCCGCGAGGCCGTCGCCGCGATCGGCGAGAAGCCGTTCCGCGCCAAGCAGCTCTCACAGCACTACTTCGCCCGCTACGCGCACGACCCCGCCGCGTGGACCGACATCCCGGCGGCCTCGCGCGAGAAGCTCGCCACCGAGCTGCTGCCGGAACTGATGAGCGTCGTGCGTCACATTTCCTGCGACGACGACACCACCCGCAAGACCCTCTGGCGCCTGCACGACGGCAAGCTGGTGGAGTCCGTGCTCATGCGCTACCCCGACCGGGTCACCATGTGCATCAGCTCGCAGGCCGGCTGCGGCATGAACTGCCCGTTCTGTGCCACGGGCCAGGCCGGGCTCGACCGGAACCTGTCGACCGCCGAGATCGTGCACCAGATCGTGGACGGCATGCGGGCCCTGCGCGACGGCGAGGTCCCCGGCGGCCCCGCGCGGCTGTCCAACATCGTCTTCATGGGGATGGGCGAGCCGCTGGCCAACTACAAGCGGGTCGTCGGCGCCATCCGCCGCCTCACGGACCCCGAGCCGGACGGCCTGGGGCTCTCCCAGCGCGGTATCACCGTCTCCACCGTCGGCCTGGTCCCCGCCATGCTGCGCTTCGCCGACGAGGGCTTCAAGTGCCGCCTGGCGGTCTCCCTGCACGCGCCGGACGACGAGCTGCGCGACACCCTGGTGCCGGTCAACACCCGCTGGAAGGTCCGCGAGGTCCTCGACGCGGCGTGGGAGTACGCGGAGAAGTCCGGCCGCCGGATCTCCATCGAGTACGCCCTGATCCGGGACATCAACGACCAGGCATGGCGCGGCGACCTCCTCGGCCGGCTCCTCAAGGGCAAGCGCGTGCACGTCAACCTCATCCCGCTCAACCCCACTCCGGGGTCGAAGTGGACGGCGTCCCGGCCCGAGGACGAGCGCGCCTTCGTCGCGGCGATCGCCGCGCACGGCGTCCCCGTGACCGTCCGGGACACCCGCGGCCAGGAGATCGACGGCGCCTGCGGCCAGCTGGCCGCCACGGAGCGCTGAGCACGAGCGCGGCATGAGGCGGCCCGCATGAGGCGCCGGCATGAGGCGCGCCGCACGAGGCGCCCGGCATGAGGCCGCCGCAGGTCGGCCGCCGATCGATGGAGAGGGCACTGATACGGTGCCCTCGCACAAATGAACAATCCGACAGGGGAGCGCCCACGGGGCGCTGAGAGTGCGGCACAGCCCGCAGACCCTCGGACCTGATCCGGGTCATACCGGCGTAGGGAGTCAGCTCAACCATGAACACCAACCTGCGGCGTGCCGTCGGCACGGCAGCTCTCGCCGCGCTCGCCTTCCCGGCCCTGGCCGCATGCGGCGGCTCGGACGACTCCGGCGGCTCGGGAGCTTCCGGCGGCAAGGACAAGACCGTCACCCTGGTCTCGCACAACTCCTTCGCCGCATCCGACGAGGTGCTGAAACAGTTCACCCGGCAGACCGGCTACAAGGTCAACGTCCTCAAGGGCGGCGACGCGGGCCAGGCCGTGAACCAGGCCATCCTGTCCAAGAGCCACCCGCAGGGCGACGTCTTCTTCGGCGTCGACAACACGCTCCTCTCCCGGGCGCTCGACAACGGCATCTTCGCCCCGTACCAGGCCAAGGGCCTGGACCGGGTCCCGCGGAAGCTCCAGGCCGACGCGGGCGAGCACCGGGTCACGCCCGTCGACACCGGCGACATCTGCGTCAACTACGACCGCGCCTACTTCGCCGACCACAAGCTGGCCCCGCCGCAGACCCTCGACGACCTGATCAAGCCCGAGTACAAGAACCTGCTCGTCACCGAGAACGTCGCCACCTCCTCCCCGGGTCTCGCCTTCCAGCTCGCCACGGCCGCCAAGTACGGCGACGACGGCTGGCAGGACTACTGGAAGAAGCTCAAGGCCAACGGCGTCGAGGTCGTGGACGGCTGGGAGCAGGCCTACAACGAGCGCTTCTCCGGCTCCGCGGGCGGAAAGAAGGCCAAGGGGGACAAGCCCCTCGTCGTCTCCTACGCCTCCAGCCCGCCGGCCGAGGTCATGGGCGTGAAGCCGCAGCCCGCCGAGGCGCCGACCGGCGTCGCCACGGGCACCTGCTTCCAGCAGACCGAGTTCGCCGGGCTGCTGAAGGGCGCGAAGAACCCCGAGGGCGGCAAGGCCCTGATCGACTTCCTCCTGAGCCGTACGTTCCAGGAGGACATGCCGCTGCAGATGTTCGTCAAGCCCGCCAACCAGGACGCCAAGCTGCCCGAGCTGTTCACCAAGTACGGCGCGCAGGTGAACGAGCCCGGCACCCTGGCCCCTGACAAGATCGCCAAGAACCGTGACCAGTGGGTCAAGGCATGGTCCTCGCTCGTCCTGAAGTAGGGCCCGGAACCGCGGCACGGGGCCCCGCACGGGGCGCGGACGGCTCGGCACGGCGGACGGCGGTGCGACTGGGCCTCATGGCCCTGCCGCTGGCCTTCTTCGGCGTCTTCTTCGCCTACCCCGTGGCCGCAATCGTCTCCCGGGGCCTGAAGGACGGCGGGCAGTGGCAGTTCGCCCGCGCCGGAGAGGTCCTGACCGACCCGGCCATCGGCCACGTGCTGTGGTTCACCACCTGGCAGGCGGCCGCCTCCACCGCACTCACCCTCGCCGTGGCCCTGCCCGGCGCGTACGCCTTCGCACGCTTCGACTTCCCCGGCAAGCGCATGCTGCGCGCCGTGGTGACCGTGCCGTTCGTCCTGCCGACCGTCGTCGCCGGCTCGGCCTTCCTCGCCCTGCTCGGGCGCGGGGGGCTGCTGGACGAATGGTGGGGAGTGCGCCTGGACACCACGGTCTGGGCGATCCTGCTCGCCCACGTGTTCTTCAACTACGCCGTCGTCGTGCGCACCGTCGGCGGTCTGTGGGCCCAGCTCGACCCCCGCCAGGAGGAGGCGGCGCGGGTGCTGGGCGCGGGGCGCTTCACCGCCTGGCGGCGGGTCACGCTGCCCGCTCTGGCCCCGGCGGTGGCCGCGGCCGCCCTCATGGTCTTCCTCTTCACCTTCACCTCCTTCGGCGTCGTGCAGATCCTCGGCGGACCGCGCTACGCCACCCTGGAGGTGGAGATCTACCAGCAGACAGCGCAGATGCTCGATCTGCCGACCGCCGCTGTCCTCACCTTGCTGCAGTTCGTGGCCGTGGCAGCTCTGCTGGCGGTGCATGCCTGGACGGTCCGCCGGCGTGAGGCGGCCCTGCGGCTGGTCGACCCGGCGCGCACCGCGCGGCGCCCGAGGGGCGTCGGCCAGTGGGCGTTCCTGGTGTCCGTCCTGGCGGTCATCGTGGTGCTGATCCTCGCGCCGCTCGTGGTTCTCGTGCTGCGCTCGTTCGACGGCCCCGACGGCTACGGTCTGGCCTTCTACCGCGCCCTGGCCTCCGCGGACGACAACGCGGGCACGTTCGTCGTCGCCCCGCTGGAGGCGATCGGCAACTCCCTCGCGTACGGCCTTGCTGCGACGGCCATCGCGGTTGTCGTCGGCGGGCTCGCGGCGGCAGCGCTGACGCGGCGCGAGGGGCGCCTCGTGCGGGGCTTCGACGCCCTCCTCATGCTGCCGCTCGGCACCTCGGCCGTGACCGTCGGTTTCGGGTTCCTCATCAGCCTGGACGAGCCGCCGCTGGACCTGCGGGCGTCCTGGATCCTGGTGCCGCTCGCGCAGGCCCTCGTGGGCGTCCCGTTCGTCGTACGGACCGTGCTCCCGGTCCTGCGCGCCGTGGACGCCCGGCTGCGTGAGGCCGCCGCCGTGCTGGGCGCCTCGCCGCTGCGGGCGTGGCGGGAGGTGGACCTGCCGCTGGTCGGCAGGGCCCTCGGAGTCGCGGCGGGCTTCGCGTTCGCCGTCTCCCTCGGCGAGTTCGGGGCGACCGTGTTCATCGCCCGCCCCGACAGCCCCACGCTGCCGGTCGCGGTCGCCAGGCTGCTGGGCCGCCCCGGGGAGCTCACCTACGGGCAGGCGATGGCCCTGAGCACGATCCTGATGCTGGTGTGCGCCGCAGCACTGCTGGTGCTGGAACGCATCCGCACCGACCGTACGGGGGAGTTCTAGATGGCCCTGCTGCGCCTGGACAAGGTCGCCGTCCGCTTCGGCGAGCGCGCGGTGCTCGACGCGGTGGACCTGGAGGTAGCCGAGCACGAGATCGTGTGCGTACTCGGCCCCAGCGGCAGCGGCAAGTCCACTCTGCTGAGGGTGGTGGCCGGCCTCCAGCCCACGGACACGGGCCGGGTGCTCCTCGCGGACCGGGACCAGAGCGGGGTCCCCCCGCACCGGCGCGGAGTGGGCCTCATGTTCCAGGACCACCAGCTCTTCCCGCAGCGGGACGTGGCGGGCAACGTCGCGTTCGGGCTGCGCATGCGTGGGGCCGGGCGCGCCGAGACGGCCCGGAAGGTCGCCGACCTGCTGGACCTGGTGGGCCTGCCCGGCGCCCAGCGCCGCTCGGTCGCGGCCCTGTCCGGCGGCGAACAGCAGCGGGTGGCCCTGGCACGAGCCCTCGCCCCCCAGCCCCGCTTGCTCATGCTCGACGAACCCCTCGGACAGCTGGACCGCAGCCTGCGCGAGCGCCTGGTGGTGGAACTGCGTGAGCTGTTCGGCCGGCTGGGCACCACCGTGCTGGCCGTCACCCACGACCAGGGGGAGGCATTCGCGCTCGCCGACCGGGTCGTTGTGATGCGCGACGGAAGGATCGCCCAGTCCGGCACCCCGCTGGAGGTCTGGCAGCGGCCTGCGTCCGAGTTCGTGGCGCGCTTCCTCGGCTTCGACAACGTGGTCGAGGCGACGGTCAGCGGCGACTGCGCGGACACCGCATGGGGCAGGGTTCCCGTCCCGGCAGGTTCGCGGCAGGGCGCCTGCAGGCTGCTCGTACGGCCCGCAGGCGTACGGCTGCTGCCCGAGGCGGAGGGCCTGCCGTGCACGGTCACCGGGCGGACGTTCCGGGGAGACCACGTTGTGCTGATGCTGCGCCCCGCGGACGGCCCCGTGCTGGAGGCTGCGTGCGGGCTGCACGGGGCCCCCGAAGCCGGCGATCGCGTAGGCATCGGTTTCGACGTGGCCGATGTCGTCGTGCTGGACGGCGCGGCCTCGGAAACCGGCTGAGCGACGGCATGAGGCGGATACATCAGAGCCCCGGCTGCCGGACGGCGGCCGGGGCTCTGACGGCGGTCAGCTGACTGCCGACGGCTGGAGCGCTTGAGGTTCGGGCTCTGCCGCGGGCGTGTCCGGTTCGCCGAACCACGCGACGGCGACAGCGCCGGCCACTGCCAGGACGAAGCCGAGGACGGCCACCCAGGCGAAGCCGGGACGGGAGTTGTCACCGAGTAGCAGGACACCGATGATCCCCGGGAGGATCGTTTCGCCGACGACCAGTGCCGCCGTGGCGCCGTTGACCGAACCGATCTGCAGGGCAACCGTGTGCAGGTACATACCGACCGCACCGGATATCAGGATGGCGTAGAGCGCCGGGTCGGCGATCAGCGTCGGCAGGTCGAAGGGGTCGATCCCGTCCAGGATCCGTACGCCCACGCCGATCGCACCGAAGCCGAGACCGGACAGCAGACCGGCGAGGATCGCGGCCCGTGCCCCCAGCAGGCGCACGGCCACCGTGCCGCCGCCCATCAGCACGACTGAGATGATCAGCAGCCACCAGTGCGTCGACATCGGGGTGTCACCGCCCCCCTCGTGCCCGGCCGCCGTCGCCAGCAGCACCAGCGCCGAGCAGACGACACCGATGGACGCCCACTCGGGCTTGGTCAGCCGGATGCCCAGGAGCTTGATGCTCAGCAGCGCGGTCACGACGAGGTTGGCGCTGATGACGGTCTGGGAGAGGAAGAGCGGCAGCATGCGGGCGGCGAGCGCGCCGAGGCCGAAGCCGAGGAAGTCGAGGACCGTGCCGACCATGAACTCCCACGTCACCGCGGCCTTCGCGGTGGAGGACAGGCTCGGTCCACCGTGCTGGGTGGTACCCGTCGAAGAGGCCTTCGCGGCCTCCCGGCGGGCCGATTTCCGCGAGCCCACGGCTTGCAGGACCGAACCTGTGCCGTAACAGGCCGAGGCCGCGACAGCCGTCACAAGGCCGATGATCACCAATAGCTCCGTTCGCCGGATATCCGTCGTGCTCCTCAGCAGACGCACAATCCGGCGACGAAGTTGCCTTGAGTCAAGAACTGGTCAAGAACTGTTGCACTGCGGCCGTCCGGCGGGCCGGGGCGCGGGACCGCCCCAGGCGCCTTCAGCGTGACATCGGCAGTGCCACGAGCTCCGCGATCGCCCACGTCAGAGGCGTAAGGACGGCCAGCAGCACGCACGTGCGCAGCACGGCCGCCCCGCGGAGCATGGACGCGGGGATACCGAGACGCTGCAGGGCCGCCGTCGTGCTGGTCCGGTTCTGCCGGCTGTCCAGGGCCGCGGTGATGGCCGTAGCCGTGACACAGGCCATCACGAGCGCCGCGCCGAGGCCCGTGAGGGGGCCGAAGGGGCGAGGCCCGGAGGAGTCCCAGGCGGCTCCGTAGAGTTCGGCGGCGGCCAGGGCGCCTGAGGCGACCGCGCAGAGCACGCCGAGAGGCCGGCCGATCCGGGTGGCGGCGTCCTGCAGTATCCGCCCGGCCAGCAGCCGCACCGCCCCGGGGCGCCCGGCCGCCAGGAGCACCCCGGACCAGTGGGTCAGCCCGGGGCCGGCCAGCACGAGGCCCAGGGAGGCCAGGAGCCAGCCTCCCAGCACCCCTGGGGAGGTGCCGTCCGTGCCTCCGGGCAGCGAGATCAGCTTGTCGGGATCGGGCGCCGGGCCGTGCCCCACATACGCCTCAAGAGCGAGCCCGACCGCGATGATCGCGATGCCCCACGGGAGACCCGCGTAGGCAGGTCTGGGCGTGGTGGCGGCAAGCGGGACCGGGGGGGCGCCTGCAGGGGCGCCGGACGGCTCCGCATGCACCGCCTCGTCCGCGCCTTCCAGCGGCTCTGCGACGGCCTGTTCCGCGGCCTGCTGCGTCATGGCCGCCGCCTCACGCCGCGGGTGCAGCGCAATGATGCAGGCGCCCGCCGCAAGGGCCGGCAGGAGCCCGAGCAGAGTCAGTGCCGCGCCCCAGGGCAGGTGCACCTGGCCGTCCAGCAGCCGCCTCGCCGAACCGCTCAGCGGCCCGCCGAGGTCACCACGGAGCTCCATGTACAGCAGGAGGGCGAACCCGCTCCCGAGCGTGCAGGAGATCGCCGTGGACGCCGCCGCGAGCAACGTGAGCTGCACGGGGCCGAGACCTGCGGCGTCCAGGCCGTCGCGGGGGCGGGTGGCCGGATCGCTCCGGGCCACCGCAAGCGCGAACTGCACGACTGCCGCAAGCGGCACCGCGCACCACACCAGCCGGACGAGCGACTGGCCCGTCGACTGCGGATGGGCTACCGCGTACCCCAGGGTGCACAGCAGCAGGAAACCCACACCCGCCGCGGCGGCTGCCACCAGCAGCCTGCGCAGCAGGACCAGCGGGTGCGCGCCGCGCGCTAGGCGGAGACTGAGCACGCCGCCCTGCCCTCTCCGCCGGGCGCGTCAAGTGCCGTGATCGCGGTGCCCCGCCGGCCGTCGACCAGGGAGACCGTACGGTCGGCCAGCGTGGCGATCTCATCGTCCAGCGTGGCGATGACGACCGTGATGTGGTGCGAGCGCGCGGCCGTGGTCAGAGTGCGTAGCACTTGTGCCCGGTCGGCGTTGTGCAACGGGGCCGTCGGCTCGTCGGCGAACAGGACGGTGGGCTCGCTCGCCAGCGCCCGTGCGATGGCGACCCGCTGACGCTGCGACTGGAGAAGAGCGGCCGGCCGCTTGCGCTGGCAGTCACCGACGTCGAGGCGCTCCAGCCACTCACCGGCAGTGCGCTTGGCGGCCCGGTGCCCGACACCACGCATCAGCAGCGGGAGAGCGGTGTTCTCCCAGGCCGTCAGCTCCGGTACGAGGTGGGGCTCGCTGTCGATCCAGCCGAACCGCTCCCGCCGCAGCCGCTCCCGGGCGGCACGCGAGAGGGTGTGCACGGGGGCGCTGTTGAACCACACCTCGCCGGGGTCGGGAATGATCTGCCCGGACAGGCATTTGAGGAGCGTGGTCTTGCCTGAGCCTCGTGGCCCCGTGATGGCGAGAATCTCTCCCTCGCGCACGCCGATGGAGACCCCGGCGAGCGCGGGGGAACCGCTGTGGGCGTAGTGCAGGCCGCGTGCCCAGAGCACGTCGTTGTCCGGCGGGGCCACCATATCGAGCACCTCGGGTCGCTGTAGGGTCCGTTCCCCTGTCCGGGGGAACGAACCGGAGGCCATTGGGTCACTGGCACCGTACGGAACCCGGATCCTAGCCTTTGCCCAGACTCGGCGCTGGACGGCCCACTTTCCTCCGGTCGGCCTCATGCCCCGGGGGTCGCATATGAGTCGGAGCGCATATGCGACAGAACCCTGCGACCGGGTGTGTGGTGGGGCGTGGTGCGTGTGCGACGGGCGTGCGTCGCGTGTGCGACGGTGTGCGGCGTGTGCGCCCTTGAGAGTCAACGGCGAGCCGGCGGCATGAGGCCCGGCATGGGGCGCAGTGTGATGCCTGGGCATGGGGCCCGGCATGAGGCCAGAACCGCCGCTCGTTGGCTGCGCCTCATGCCCGCCCGAGGTGAAGGTGAAGCCGTGGCCCACGCGCGCGTGACCTGTGGGGGGTCGCGCGGGGCCACGGCGGGAGGGACGAACCGCGGACGGCGCCGGCGGTTCGTCCTGGTCCGTCAGATCCTGGTCCAGGCCTCCGTGAGGACCCCACGCACGATCTGCTCGATCTCGTCGAAGGTCGACTGATCGGAGATCAGCGGCGGAGCGACCTGGATGACCGGGTCTCCGCGGTCGTCGGCACGGCAGTACAGGCCGTTCTCGAACAGCTTCTTGGACACGAAGCCGTAGAGCAGCCGTTCGCACTCCTCCGGCGTGAACGACTCCTTGGTCGCCTTGTCCTTCACCAGCTCGATGCCGTAGAAGAAGCCGTTGCCGCGCACGTCGCCGACGATGGGCAGGTCGTGTAGCTTCGACAAGGTCGCGTGGAAGGCCGACTCGTTGTCGAGCACGTGCTGGTTGAGGCCCTCGCGCTCGAAGATGTCGAGATTGGCGAGCGCGACCGCAGCCGAGACGGGGTGGCCGCCGAAGGTGTATCCGTGCAGGAAGGTGTTGCTGCCCTTGAAGAACGGTCCGGCGATCCGGTCGGAGACGACGGCCGCGCCGATGGGGGAGTAGCCGGACGTCATGCCCTTGGCGCACGTGATGATGTCCGGCACGTAGCCGAACTTGTCGCACGCGAACATCGTGCCGAGACGGCCGAAGGCGCAGATCACCTCGTCCGAGACGAGTAGCACGTTGTACGTATCACAGATCTCGCGTACCCGTTGGAAGTAGCCGGGCGGGGGCGGGAAGCAGCCGCCCGCGTTCTGCACCGGTTCCAGAAAGACGGCCGCGACCGTGTCAGGGCCCTCGAAGAGGATCTGCTGCTCGATCTGGTCCGCCGCCCAGCGGCCGAAGGCCTCCGGGTCGTCGCCGTGCACCGGGGCGCGGTAGATGTTGGTGTTGGGCACCTTGTACGCGCCGGGGACGAGCGGCTCGAAGGGCGCCTTGAGCGCCGGCAAGCCGGTGATGGCCAGTGCGCCCTGGGGCGTGCCGTGGTAGGCGACGGCCCGGGATATGACCTTGTACTTCGTGGGGTTACCGGTGAGCTTGTGGTACTGCTTCGCGAGCTTCCACGCCGTCTCCACGGCTTCGCCGCCGCCGGTGGTGAAGAAGACCTTGTTGAGGTCGCCCGGGGCGTGCTGGGCGAGCCGCTCGGCGAGTTCGATCGCCTTGGGGTGCGCGTAGCTCCACACGGGGAAGAAGGCCAGCTCCTGCGCCTGCTTGGCGGCCGCCTCGGCCAGCTCGGCCCGGCCGTGACCCGCCTGGACCACGAACAGCCCCGCGAGTCCGTCCAGGTAGCGCTTGCCCTTGTCGTCGAAGATGTAGGTGCCCTCGCCGCGCACGATGGTCGGCACGGGGGCGTTCTCGTACGACGACATGCGGGTGAAGTGCATCCACAGGTGGTCGTACGCAGTCTGGGAGAGGTCCTTGCTCACGGCTATCGGGTTCCCCATGTGTAGGTCTGCTTGCGGAGCTTGAGGTAGACGAAGCTCTCGGTGGAGCGCACGCCGGGCAGGGTCCGGATGCGCTTGTTGATCGTTTCGAGGAGGTGGTCGTCGTCCTCGCAGACGATCTCGATGAGGAGGTCGAAGGAGCCTGCGGTCACGACGACGTACTCGACCTCGTCCATCGCGGTCAGGGCGTCGGCGACCGGATCGAGGTCTCCCTCCACGTTGATGCCGACCATCGCCTGGCGCCGGAAGCCCACGGTGAGGGGGTCGGTGACGGCGACGATCTGCATCACGCCCTGGTCGAGCAGCTTCTGCACGCGCTGCCGCACGGCTGCCTCGGACAGCCCCACGGCCTTGCCGATCGCCGCGTAGGGGCGGCGTCCGTCCTCCTGGAGCTGCTCGATGATCGCCAGGGAGACGGCGTCGATGGGCGGCGTGCCGTGCACGTTCTTCGGGTCTGGACTACGAGTGGCCACACGTCCACTGTGCATGCGTCTCGCCCGTGAGGCAACCCTGAAGCGATGAAATTCGTTGTCGAGAGGTGGCGGAATAACTGAATCCGTCGTTCATGGTGGTGAGGTATGTCGAAAACGCGGGCTCACTGACTAGGCTGACGGTCTCACCCAGTGGACATCTGACAGGAGGGGTGGCAGCCATGACCACCGAGCTGCGTCGTCTTCGCAATTTCATCGACGGGGAGTTCCGGGACGCCGCCGACGGGCGGACCACCGAGGTGGTCAATCCGGCCACAGGCGAGGCATACGCCACCGCTCCGCTGTCCGGCGCCGCGGACGTCGACGCCGCCATGGCCGCCGCGGAAGCGGCCTTCCCCGCATGGCGCGACCTGGTGCCGGGCGAGCGCCAGAAGGTCCTGCTCAAGATCGCCGATGCGATCGAGGCGCGCGCCGAGGAGCTCATCGCCGCCGAGTCCGAGAACACCGGCAAGCCGCTGGCCCTCACCCGCAGTGAAGAGGTCCCCCCGATGGTGGACCAGATCCGCTTCTTCGCGGGCGCCGCGCGGATGCTGGAAGGCCGCTCGGCGGGCGAGTACATGGAGGGCCTGACCTCCATCATCCGGCGCGAGCCGATCGGCGTCTGTGCGCAGGTGGCCCCGTGGAACTACCCGATGATGATGGCCGTGTGGAAGTTCGCCCCGGCGCTCGCCGCGGGCAACACCGTCGTCCTCAAGCCCTCCGACACCACGCCCGCTTCCACGGTCCTCATCGCCGAGATCATCGGCGGCGTGCTGGAGGAGCTCGGCCACCCCAAGGGCGTTTTCAACGTCATCTGCGGCGACCGGGAGACCGGCCGCCTCATGGTCGAGCACCCGGTACCGGCGATGGCCTCGATCACCGGCTCCGTGCGGGCCGGCATGCAGGTCGCGGAGTCCGCCTCCAAGGACCTCAAGCGCGTCCACCTGGAGCTCGGCGGCAAGGCCCCCGTCGTCGTCTTCGACGACGCCGACATCGCCAAGGCCGTCGAGGACATCGCCGTCGCCGGCTACTTCAACGCCGGCCAGGACTGTACGGCCGCGACCCGCGTCCTCGTCCACGAGTCGATCCACGACGAGTTCGTCACCGCCCTCGCCAAGGCCGCCGCCGACACGAAGACGGGGCAGCCGGACGACGAGGACGTGCTCTACGGTCCCCTCAACAACGCCAACCAGCTCAAGCAGGTCGCCGGCTTCATCGAGCGGCTGCCCGGCCACGCCAAGCTCGAGACGGGCGGACAGCGGGTCGGCGAGAAGGGCTACTTCTTCGCTCCCACCGTCGTCTCCGGCCTCAAGCAGGACGACGAGATCATCCAGCACGAGGTCTTCGGGCCCGTGATCACGGTCCAGTCCTTCGCGGACGAGGACCAGGCCGTCGAGTACGCCAACGGCGTCGAGTACGCGCTGGCCTCCTCGGTGTGGACGAAGGACCACGGCCGCGCCATGCGGATGTCCAAGAAGCTCGACTTCGGCTGTGTGTGGATCAACACGCACATCCCGCTGGTCGCCGAGATGCCCCACGGAGGCTTCAAGAAGTCCGGCTACGGCAAGGACCTCTCGGCCTACGGGTTCGAGGACTACACGCGCGTCAAGCACGTCATGACGTCGCTGGACTGACCGGACGGGACGGCCTGACCGGACTGGTTGGGCTGCGAGGGCAGGCCGGCCGCGGCCTCATGCCGCGGGTGAGGCCTGCTTGCACGCGGGCGGAGTGAGGGCGCTTCACGGGGCCGGGGCGAGGCCGCCGCATGCGGCTTGGCGGTCTGCTCCGGGCTGCAGGAGGCCCGCCTCATGCCGCAGTGCGCTGCAGGCGGGTCCGCCCCGTGCCGATGTGCAGGGCCCGCCTCGCCGCGGAGGGGCGGGCCTGCCCCATGCTGCACGGCGGAGCCGCGCCCCATGCGGCATGGCCGCCGGCCTCATGCCGCACGACCGGGCCGGGCTCCCGCGCCTATCGGCTCGTGGCGCCTCATGCGGCGCAGGGCCCGCCCGGGACGTCCATTCCGGCGCGGGCCCGCCCCATGCCGGGCGCCGGTATCATCGACGGCCGGCCGTTTCCGGGCGTCAGGTTGTCGGGAAGTGCGGTCGCCTCCCGGACAGGCCGTACATTGTCCGCGAAGATCCGACCCACCATGCTGCCGGAATGCGAGAGAAGCCCGTGAAGCCCCTGTCCCGCCGGACCCTGCTGCGCGCACTGGGCGCAGGCGCCGGGGCCGCTGCACTCGCCGGCTGCGGCGTTCCCGCCGCATACGTCGAGCCTGCCGACAGGGCCGCCGAAGACCGGTCCGGCAGCGACAAACGCCTCGTCTTCGCCAACTGGCCGCTCTACATCGACGTGGACGAGAACGACCCGCAGAAACGTCCCACGCTCGACGCCTTCGAGAAGCAGAGCGGCCTCTCGGTGAAGTACACCGAGGAGATCAACGACAACGACGAGTTCTTCGGCAAGATCAGTCCGGCCTTGATGAACCATCAGGACACCGGGAGAGACCTCATCGTCGTCAGCGACTGGATGGCGTCCCGCTACGTGCGCCTCGGCTGGGTCCAGAAGATGGACCGCTCCCGCCAGCCGAACGTCGACCGTCACCTGGACCCGCTGCTGCGCAAGCCCTCCTTCGATCCCGGGCGGCTGCACACCGTCCCCTGGCAGTCCGGCATCACGGGCATCGCGTACAACCGCAAGAAGCTCGGCCGGGAGATCCGCCACACCTCCGACCTGTGGAAGGACGACCTGCGCGGCCGGGTCACGCTGCTCGCCGGTCTGGACGAGGCCTACTCCCTGCTCATGCAGGGCAACGGCGCCGACGTCACGCGCTGGACCGCCGACGACTTCCACACCATGACCGACCAGCTGCGCCGCCTCGTGCGCCGGCGGCACATCCGCCGTTTCACGGGCAACGACTACATCAAGGACCTCTCGTCCGGCGACGTCCTGGCCTGCCAGGCGTACTCCGGCGACATCATCCAGCTCCAGGCCGACAACCCCGACATCGAGTTCGTCGTCCCGGAGGAGGGTGCCGAGCTGTGGGCCGAGAGCCTCATGGTGCCCAATCTCGCCCGCCACAAGCGCAACGCCGAGGCGCTCGTCGACTACTACTACCGGCCGGAAGTCGCAGCGCAGCTCGCCGCCGAGGTCAACTACGTCTGCCCCGTGCCGGCCGCGCGCGACGTCCTCGCTTCGTCGTCGGACAAGGAACAGGCGGAGCTGGCCGAGAACCCGCTCATCTTCCCCAGCGACGACATGCGCAAACGCCTGGCGACGGCGCGCGACATGACCGCGAGGGAACGCCCGGGCTTCACCAAAGAGTGGAACGAGATCGTCGGCCTCTAGCCGGCTCCATGCGCCAGCCCGTGCCGCCCGCTCGCCTCCCACGTGTACGGCCGCGCCCCATGCCGCCGGAAGCTGCTCGCCTGTCCAGGCCCCATGCCGCCGTAAGCGTCAGCCCGGGAGCAGCGTACGCAGTGTGCCGACCCGGTTTGTGGTGATCGCATCGACGCCCGCCGCGATCAGCCGCCGCATCGTGAACCGGGTGTCAGCGGTCCAGGCCGACACCAGCAGCCCGTCGGCGTGATTGCGGGCCACGAGCTCGGGACTCACCAGACCGAAACGGTAATTCAGCCAGCGTGGAGCGACCGCGGTGAGCAGCGCACGGCGCGGCGGCATCAGTGTCGTCCACGTCAAGGCGGTCTCCGCATCCGCGTCCGCGCGCCGCACCGCCAGCATCGACGCCGCCCCGCCGCAGTAGTAGACCCGTCCGGCTGCCCCGCCGGCGTGCACTTCGGCGACCGCCGCCTCGGCCGCTGACGCGTCCGGCAGGTCGATGAACAGCCGCGGCCCCGAGTGTCCCGCGCCGAGGCGCAGGGCCTCACGCAGGGTGGGCACGCCGCCGCCGGTCAGCTCCCGCAGCTCGTCCGCGGACAGTGAGTCCAGGAACCGCGTGAAGCCCCACAGGCGCTCCAGCGTCGCGTCGTGCAGCAGCACGGGCACGCCGTCGCGCGTGAGGCGGACGTCGACCTCCACCGCCCCCGCGCCGGCCTCCAGCGCCGACCGGACCGAGGAGAGGGTGTTCTCCCGGAACCGGTACGGGTCGCCGCGGTGGGCGACAGCAGTTACGGTCCGGGCTTCCATGCCAGGGGAGTTCGGACTGGACATGCTGCCCATTGTCGCCGCAGCGTGCGCCTGGGAGCGTCAGCCCCGCCAGGCGGCGGTGTACGCGTCGATCTCGGCCCGGAGCGCAGCCTTGCCCGCCTCATCCATGAACGATGCCTCCACGGCGTTCTTGGCGAGGCCGGCGACGCCCGCCGCGTCGAGCTCCAGGAGACGAGCGGCGACCCCGTACTCGCGGTTGAGGTCGGTGCCGAACATGGGCGGGTCGTCGCTGTTGACCGTCACCAGGACGCCCGCGGCCACCATGTCCTTTATGGGGTGCTGCTCCAGGTCGGCCACGGCGCGGGTGGCGAGGTTCGACGTGGGGCAGACCTCCAGAGGGATGCGGCGCTCGGCCAGGTGAGCCAGCAGGTCCGGGTCCTGGGGGGCACTGGTGCCGTGACCGATGCGCTCGGCGCGCAGGTCCACCAGGGCGTCCCAGATGGTCTGCGGGCCCGTCGTCTCGCCGGCGTGCGGCACACTGTGCAGCCCCGCGGCGATGGCCCGGTCGAAGTACGGCTTGAACTGGGGCCTGGGCACCCCGATCTCCGGCCCGCCCAGCCCGAAGGAGACCAGCCCCTCGGGCTTGAGGTCACAAGCGATGCGCGTGGTCTCCTCCGCGGCCTCCAGGCCCGCCTCGCCCGGGATGTCGAAGCACCAGCGCAGCACGACGCCCAGCTCCGTCTCGGCCGCCTTGCGGGCGTCCTCGATGGCCTCCACGAAGGCGGCATCGGGAATGCCACGCCGCGTCGAGCTGAAGGGGGTGACGGTCAGCTCGGCGTAGCGGATGTTCTGCCGCGCCATGTCGCGTGCGACCTCGTACGTGAGCAGCCGCACGTCCTCCGCGTCGCGGATCAGGTCGACGACCGAGAGGTAGACCTCGATGAAGTGGGCGAAGTCGCGGAAGGTGAAGAAGTCGGCCAGCGCTTCGGGGTCGGTCGGCACGGGCGAATCGGGGTGGCGCGCGGCCAGCTCGGAGACGATGCGGGGGGACGCCGACCCGACGTGGTGCACGTGGAGCTCGGCCTTCGGGAGCCCGGCGATGAACGAGTCGAGTACGGACATGCGTGCCTCCAGTGCGCGGTCGGCCGGAGCCGGTCGACGGGTGCCGTTCATCGTATGCGGGGCGTGCGCGGCCTCTGTGCTCAGGCCTTAGCATGACGGGGTATCGACTGGGGAGGGCTATGTCCGACAAGGCCACCGGGGCAGGCGAGCAGCCGGAGCCGCGGGACTCCGACCCTTGGGCTCCGCCCCCGCAGCGGCGGATATCCCTCGACAAGCCTGGTGAGCAGCCGGCGGCCGGGCAGCACACTGGTGGCGCTCCGGCGCCCCATGCGCCTGGTCCTCCGCGGCCTCATGCCGGGCCTGCGCCTCATGCCGTCGTCCCGCCTCATGCGCCCCCGGCGGCGCCTCATGCAGCCCCGCAGGCGCCCCATGCGGCCTCGGCCAGGCCCCCCGCCGCCGCTCCGGGCACCGTCCCGCCCGTGCCCCTCGCCCCGACCGGGCCCGGTACACCCAGCGCGTACCAGAGCGGCCCTTACGGCCAGGCGCCTTACGGAATGCCCGGCGCTCCCTCCGCAGCCCCCGGCCCCGTCGCCTACGGCATGCAGGCGCCACCGTATGCCCAGAGTCCCTACGGCCCGGGTGCCTACCAGCCTGGCTCGTACGGGTATCCGGCCGCGCCGTTCTACGTGCCGCCGGTGCCCAGCAACGGCATGGGGCTGGCGGCCCTGGTGCTCGGCATCGTCGGCACGGTGCTTGCTCCCACCGTCGTCCTGGGTGCGGTCCTGGGCGTCCTGGCGGTGGTCTTCGGCGCCGTGGGGCGCATCAAAGCGCGCAAGGGGGAGGCCACGAACCCCGGGCAGGCGCTCGCCGGCCTGATCCTCGGGGGCGTGGGGCTCGTCGCCACCGTCCTGATGGTCATCGTGTACATCAACATCGATGTCGACGACAACGACGGTCCGGCGCCCGACGACGACCCCGGAGGGACCTACGGCGCCTACCTGTCCGCCCCGGTGCTGGTCGTGGACCGCTCGGCCAGCCGCTGACGCGCCTCCATCAGCGCGAACCCCAAGAGATTGTCGCCCTGCCAGCGGGCCGGGTCCCCGGCCCGCTCGTCGTCCGCGGCGAGCCCGATGCCCCAGACCCGGTCGAGCGGGCTGGCCTCCACCAGCACCCGGTCGCCTGTGCCGAGCAGGTAGGTGCTCAGGGCGGCGTCCTGCGCGAACTTGTGGAGACTGCCCTCCACCACCAGTCCGAAGCGGTGGCGCCGCCACGTCTCCTCGTCGAAGCCGCGCACCTTGCGCCCCGCATCCTTCGCCTGCTTGGGGTGCGAGGCTGCGATCGCCTCCGCTTCCGCCTCGGCGTCGCCGAAGAGCCGCGCCTTGCCCGCCATCATCCAGTGTTCGGCGGTGGCGTAGACGGTGCCGCCCACGGTGAACGGCGACGGCCACCACTGGCTGAAGCAGCTCGCTCCTATGCTCCCGTCACGCCGTGGGTGGTGGCCCCAGAAGTAGACGTACTTGAAACGCTCTCCGCGGGCGACGGCCGCCGTCAGCTCCGCCACCGAACGCGGGCCGTCCGCCTGCCGCCCCTCCTGCTGCCCCGTGCGCCGCTCCATGCGCTCCTCTCCCTGCTGGTCCCCGTGGATCTTCATGCCCGCCATTCTGCGTCCTCCGCGGGCTCCTGAACTCGGCTGACCGTGCCCGACCGTTCCCCATAGCATTGCCGGACGCAGTTCAACGGAGGGGACATTCTTCATGTCTGACTACAACCAGAATCCCTATGGGGCGCCGCAGCAGGTGCCTCAGCAGCCCCCGGTGCCGCCCCAGCAGCCCGGCTACGGCTACCCGAATCAGCCGGCGCAGAGCAGCTACCCCGGTCAGAGCGGCTATCCCGCACAGGCCCCGAGCGCCTACCCGGCGCAGAGCAGCTACCCCTCCGCACCGCCCGCCCAGGCTTACCCCGCAGGCGGCTATGCGGGCCCCATGCAGCCCAGCAACGGCATGGGCACCGCCGGCCTCGTCTGCGGCATCATCGGCGCCGTTTGCAGCCTCCTCGTCTTCCTGTGGTTCTTCGGCCTGATCCTGGGCATCCTCGGCATCATCTTCGGCGCCGTCGGCCGCTCCAAGGTCACTAAGGGCGAGGCGACCAACAGGAGCGCCGCGACCACCGGCATCGTCCTCGGCATCGTGGCCCTCGTTCTCCCTGTGCTGTGGTTCGCGTTCTTCGCGAGCCTTCTCGGCCTTGGTGCCGGCCTGTAGCCGGAGGCCCACGCTCCACACCGATTCCGTCGCAGACGCCCGTGACTGCGACGGAATCCCTTGTTGGTCGCGCAGTCCTCTGCCAAGATCGGCCCTGGCGCTCCTGCATCGGAACCGCATGGGGCCGCAGTCGGCGGAGGAGTGTGCGATGGTCGCGACGGATCAACGGTTCGATGCGGCGGGGCGGTTCGCCGGCGGTGCGCAGTACATCGGCGGCCGGCTGCGCCCGGGCTCCTCGGGCCTTACGCACGCAGTCGTGGACCCCGCAACGGGCGAAGAGGCGCTCCGGTACGAGCCGGCTGGTCCGGAGGGCGTGGACGCCGCTGTGGCGGCCGCCGAAGCCGCTCTTCCTGCATGGGGCGGGGCGACCCCCGGGGAGCGCTCCGACGCACTGCACCGCTTCGCGGATGTGCTCGCCCGCCGTGCGGTGGAGTTCGCGCGGGCGGAGTCCTTGCAGTGCGGCAAGCCGATCCGCCTCACCACGGAGTTCGATGTGCCGGGGACGGTGGACAACGCCGCCTGCTTCGCGGGTGCGGCGCGGCACCTGGAAGGCTGCTCCGCCGGTGAGTACAGCAGCGACCACACCTCCTGCGTACGCCGCGAGCCCATCGGTGTCGTCGGTTCCGTGACACCGCCGACCTACCCCCTCCAGATGGCCGCCTGGAAGGTCCTCCCTGCCGTCGCCGCGGGCAACACCGTTGTGCTCAAGCCTGCAAAGCTGACGCCCCTGACGTCGCTGATGTTCGCCCAGGCCGCCACTGAGGCCGGCATCCCCGACGGCGTCGTGAACGTCGTCGGCGCAGCGGGCGCGGACGCGGGGGAGTGCCTCGTGGGCCATCCGGCCGTCGCCATGACGTCGTTCACGGGCTCCACGGCAGTCGGACGGCGGTCGCCGAGATCGCGACCAGGACGGTCAAACGGCTCCACCTCGAACTCGGCGGCAAGGCCCAGTTCGTCGTCTTCGACGACGCAGATCTCGAATCCGCGGTGCACGGGGCGGTCGCCGACGCCGTCATCAACAGCGGTCAGGCTGCACCGCGGCCACCCGTGCCTACGTCCAGCGCCCGCGGGGGAACTGGCCAATGGTGCCTACTGCCTCACCACGCTCCTCCTCGTTCTGCCCTTCGGCAGCGACGATGAGGGCATCGCGCTCGCCAACGACACGCCGTACGGGCTGGCGGCTTCCGCATGGAGCCGTGATGTCTACCGCACGGGGCGGGCCACCAGGGAGATCAAGGCAGGTTGCGTGTGGATCAACGACCACATCCCGATCGTCAGTGAGATGCCCCACGGCGGGATACCGGGCATCGGGCTACGGGAAGGGCACGTCCGCCTATTCACTGGAGGAGTACACCCAGATCAAACATGTGATGTTCGACAACGCCGCCGTGGCCTGAAGCCCTGGCGTCGCACCGTGTTTTCGCTCGGCTGATGCTTCATTCGTTCCGGCGGCTGAATGGGAAACCCTGGTCGAATTGTTTTAGGCCTTCAGGTCCTGAATCATGGGAATGCTGCCCGGTCGGGAGCACAGTGCTCGTATGCCTCCTTGCGGCGAGTCCGATCCAGAAATGCGCATTCGCCGGTGTGCCCTTTCCGTGGTGGTGGCCCCTCGGCAATGCGGCATGTGCAGGTCCGTCCGGCGGTAGCTATGGGTGCAGAGGCGCGTTTTCGTAGCCGAGTCTGCCCCGCCCATGCCGGTCACGACCGGCAGTCGGACCAAGGTGCCGGCGTGGTGCGTACGGCTGGAAACTTGCCATGAGCGGGCTTCCTTCCGCGGCGTCCCCCTCATGTCGCTCATGCGGCATTCGGATTGACGCAGCGCATAGTCAAGTGGTCGTGGAGCCATCCGCATGTCGCGCATTTAAAAGGCAACAACAGAATCTCTTGTTCGGCTCCGTTTGCTCTGCCAAGATCCTCGATCAAAGCCCGTCGGAGTTATGGAAAGGGCACCTCGCATGGAGCGCTACCAGCCGCCGGACTGCGGCGAACGGCCGGGCCCTGCAATGCGCGATCTCAGGGTTGTGTACGCCTTCGGCAAGGGCGACACTGCCGCCTGCGACGCGAGGGTGAGGGGCCTCATGCGGCTCAGGGCTGACGACACCGGCATGCGGCACGCGGCACAGGACGCGTACCGCACACTTTCCAGGGACAATCCTCTGGTCCCCCGCAACCCCCGCCACCAGAGGAACGCCGCGCGCCTCACCGATCACCACTCCCATCCCAAGGCCGCCGTACGGCTCGCCACCTCCACCGGTTACGCCGGCCCGGTCGCCGAGCTGCCGGACGCACTCGCGGAGACGGGCAAGGAGCCGGCCCGTAGCAGCCTGACCGTTCCGGAGAGGCGGTGCCGGCGAAGGCCTGCCACGCCTTACGCCCGCTGACCGCCGCCGAGGCATGGCATTCGAGGCCGCATTCTTCGGGCTCATCGGCGCCTGAACCGGCGAAACGGGCCACCGGCGCGGCGCCCGGCCCCGGACATATGAGAACGTACGCGGCTGTACGTGCCGTGCGCGCTCACGCCCTCGAGACCCCTGGACCGAAGACCCATGACAACAACCGCCCCGACCGACAGCAGCAGCGGCACGGACGTCCGCCTCACCGCCATCAGCAAGAGCTACGGCGCCTTCACCGCCGTTCACCCGCTCGATCTGTCTGTCCCCGCCGGCTCCTTCTTCGCCCTGCTCGGCGCCTCGGGCTGCGGCAAGACCACCACCCTGCGCATGATCGCCGGCTTGGAGCAGCCCACCACCGGCACCGTGGAACTGGCCGGCAAGGACGTCACCGCCCTCCCGCCGCACAAGCGCCCGGTCAACACCGTCTTCCAGAGTTACGCGCTCTTCCCGCACCTCGACATCTACGAGAACGTCGCGTTCGGGCTGCGCCGCCGCGGCATCAAGTCCGTCAAGAAGCAGGTCGGCGACATGCTCGACCTCGTCCAGCTCGGAGACTTCGCCCGCCGCAAGCCCCACCAGCTCTCAGGCGGCCAGCAGCAGCGCGTCGCCGTCGCCCGCGCGCTGATCAACCACCCCCAGGTGCTCCTCCTCGACGAGCCCCTCGGCGCTCTCGACCTCAAGCTGCGGCGCCAGATGCAGCTCGAGCTCAAGCGCATCCAGACCGAGGTCGGCATCACCTTCATCCACGTCACCCACGACCAGGAGGAGGCCATGACGATGGCGGACACCGTCGCCGTCATGAACGCCGGCCGGGTCGAGCAGCTCGGCGCCCCCGCCGACCTCTACGAGACCCCCCGCACCACCTTCGTCGCCAACTTCCTGGGCACCTCGAACCTCATCACCGCCGAGGTCCTCGACACCTCCGGCGAGAACCTCGTCCTGCGCGCCGCGGATACCAAACTCGCCCTGCCCCGTGCGCGATGTACCACCGCCCCCCGTGCGGGCGGGAAGCTCCTCGTCGGGATACGGCCGGAGAAGATCACCCTCACGCACGCCGACGACGCCGGCACCATCCCCGAGGGCCGTAACCGCGTTCAGGGCCGCGTCACCGCCTCCAGCTTCATCGGCGTCTCCACCCAGTACCTCGTCGACAGCCCCGTGGGCAAGGGGCTCTCCGTATACGAGCAGAACATCGAGCGCGACAGCCGCCTCGTGCCGGGCGCCGACGTCGTCCTGCACTGGAACCCCGGCCACAGCTTCGGCCTGGACGCCGCACAGAGCATCGAGGCCGGCACGGACGCGGGGGAGGGCACCTGATGGCACTCGTCACCGACGAGCCCCCCGCGCCCCGCGCGACGCCCCGTGCGGCCGCACGAGGCGGGAAGCTCACCCCGTACTGGCTCCTTCTCCCCGGCATCCTCTGGCTGCTCGTCTTCTTCGCCGCCCCGCTCGTCTACCAGGCGTCCACCTCCGTGCAGACCGGTTCCCTCGAAGAGGGCTTCCAGGTCACTTGGCACTTCGCCACGTACTGGGACGCGCTGACCGAGTACTACCCCCAGTTCCTGCGCTCCGTGGCATACGCCGCGTCCGCCACCGCGCTCTGCCTCGCCCTCGGCTACCCGCTCGCCTACCTCATCGCCTTCAAGGCCGGCCGCTGGCGGAACGTCCTGATGATCCTCGTCATCGCGCCGTTCTTCACCAGCTTCCTGATCCGCACCCTCGCCTGGAAGACGATCCTCTCCGACGGCGGCCCCGTCGTCTCCGCGCTCGCGAGCCTGCACGTCCTCGACGTCACCGACGCCCTCGGCATCACCGAAGGGCACCGCGTCCTCGCCACGTCCCTCGCCGTCGTCTGCGGCCTGACCTACAACTTCCTGCCCTTCATGATCCTGCCGCTGTACACCTCCCTGGAGCGCATCGACGCACGGCTGCACGAGGCGGCCGGTGACCTCTACGCGCGTCCGCTGACGACCTTCCGCAAGGTGACCCTTCCGCTCTCCATGCCCGGCGTCGTCGCCGGCACGCTGCTCACCTTCATCCCCGCCACAGGCGACTACATCAACGCCGAGCTGCTCGGCTCCACCGACCAGAAGATGATCGGCAACGTCATCCAGTCCCAGTTCCTGCGCGTCCTGGACTACCCGACCGCCGCCGCCCTGTCCTTCATCCTCATGGCCGCCATCCTCGCCATGGTCACCGTCTACATCCGCAAGTCCGGGACGGAGGACCTGGTCTGATGTCTGCCCTGTCCGCCCGCCCGGCCGTCCTCTCCAGCCGCCCCGTGCGGTGGCTCCGCCGCAACCTCGTCGTCCTCGCCGGACTGGCCACCCTGGCCTACCTCGTCCTGCCCAACGTCGTCGTCACCGTCTTCTCGTTCAACAAGCCCAACGGCCGCTTCAACTACGAGTGGCAGCACTTCTCCACCGACGCCTGGACCGCCCCGTGCGGCGTCGCGGACCTCTGCGGCTCCCTCTCGCTCAGCCTGCGGATCGCCGTCTGGGCGACCGTCGGCGCCACCGTCCTGGGCACGGCGATCGCCTTCGCGCTCGCCCGCTACCGCTTCCGCGCCCGCTCCTCCGTCAGCACCCTGATCTTCCTGCCGATGGCCATGCCCGAGGTCGTCATGGCCGCTTCGATGGCCACCCTGTTCCTCAACATGGGCGTCACCTTCGGCTTCTGGACCATCCTGATCGCCCACATCACGTTCTGCCTGAGCTTCGTGGTGACGGCCGTCAAGGCCCGCGTGATGTCCATGGACCCCCGCCTCGAACAGGCCGCCCAGGACCTCTACGCCACCCCGTTGCAGACCTTCCTGCGGGTGACCCTCCCCATCGCCGCACCCGGCATCGTGGCGGGCGCCCTGCTCTCCTTCGCCCTGTCCTTCGACGACTTCATCATCACCAACTTCAACGCCGGCTCGACTGTGACCTTCCCCATGTTCGTCTGGGGAGCCGCACAACGGGGCACACCCGTTCAAATCAATGTCATCGGAACGGCGATGTTCGCCATCGCCGTGCTGTGCGTCCTGGCCGGTCAACTGATCGGCGGGCGCCGAAAAAGGAGCTGAGAACATGGCCGCTCGTGCCATGAACCCTGTCAAAGCACTTTCCGACGCCGCTCCCCGGCCCTACTGGCTCGACGACCCCTCCCGGCCGGAGGCGCTCCCCGCGCTCGTCGGCGACGAGCACTGCGACCTGCTCGTCGTCGGCGGCGGATACTCCGGACTCTGGACCGCGCTCCTCGCCAAGGAGCGCGACCCAGGCCGGGACGTCGTCCTCATCGAGGCCCAGGAGACCGGCTGGGCGGCCTCTGGCCGCAACGGCGGCTTCTGCTCCGCCTCCCTCACCCACGGGTGGGCCAACGGCGCCTCACGCTGGCCCGACGAGCTTCCCGCCCTCCACGAGCTCGGCCTCGGGAATCTCGATGCCATCGAGGCCACGCTCACCCGCTACGGCATCGACTGCGACTTCGAACGCACCGGCGAGATCGACATCGCCACCGCCCCGCACCAGGTGCACGAGCTCCAGGAAGCCGCCGAGGAACTCGAAGCTCTCGGCATCACCGGCTACGAATACCTCGACCGGGACGCCCTGCGCGCCGAAGTCCACTCCCCGACCTTCATGGCCGGCCTCTGGGACCGCAACGGGGTCGCGATGCTGCACCCCGCCCGGCTCGCATGGGGCCTCAAACGCGCCTGCACGGAGCTCGGGGTACGCATCTACGAGCACACGCCCGGCACGGAGCTGTCCTCCCGCGCCGCCGGCCTCGCCGTCCGCACCCCTTACGGGCGCGTCTTCGCCCGCCACGCCGCCCTGGGCACCAACGCCTTCCCCTCGCTCGTAAAACGCGTCCGCCCCTACATCGCGCCCGTCTACGACTACGCCCTGATGACGGAGCCCCTGAACGCCGAGCAGCTCGCCGCCGTCGGCTGGAAGGGCCGGCAGGGGCTCGGGGACGCCGCCAACCACTTCCACTACTTCCGCATCACGCCCGACCACCGCATCCTCTGGGGCGGCTACGACATCGTGTACCACTACGGTGGCGGCGTCCGGTCGGAGTACGACCACCACCCGGCCACGTACCGGAAGCTTGCCGAGCACTTCTTCCGCTGCTTCCCGCAGCTCGAGGACGTGCGCTTCACCCACAGCTGGGGCGGCGCCATCGACACCTGCTCGCGCTTCTCGGCCTTCTTCGGCACGGCGCACGGAGGCAAGGTCGCCTACGCCCTCGGCTACACGGGTCTGGGCGTCGGTGCCACCCGCTTCGGTGCCGACGTGATGCTCGACCTGCTCTCCGGGGAGCGCACACAGCGCACAGAGCTGGAGATGGTGCGCAGCAAGCCGCTGCCGTTCCCGCCCGAGCCTGTGCGCTCCATGGGCATCGGCATCACCCAGTGGTCGATGACGAAGGCCGACGAGAACGGTGGCCGCCGCAACCTCTGGCTCAAGGCGATGGACAAGGTCGGCCTGGGCTTCGACAGCTGAGGGTGGTGGGGCGGGGCCGGCGCCGGTCCGTGCGCTGTCCGGCGCGTCGGCCTCATGCGGCGAGGGCCGGCGAGGGCGTCCGGCCTCATGCGCCCGGCCTGCGTCCCCGCCTCATGCGGCGCATTCCTCTCGGCCTCATGTGCGTCCTGCCTTGCGCCTCATGCACCACCTCTCTGCGCACCGGTGCACGCCGTCCTGCGGACGGTGAACCCTTCGCCTCCACTCGGCCCGGAAACCCGCGTAATGATCCGCGCTCCGGGGCCTCTCCATCCGTGAACGCAGAACGAGGGACACGGAACGGAGGCAGTGCCATGAGTGGCGACGCGGGGAAGCTGAGGGCGGTGGAGTGGCTGTCGACGGCGGCACCCGATCCGGAGACCTGCCGGTGGGAGTGGGAGCGCAACCCCCTGGGGGTGGCGCTGTTGCCCGCCGGCAGGCTCTGGGACGTCCTCATCCTCCCCAGCGTGCTGGGCCGCCCCACGCTGGAGATCCTCACTCGCTGTACGGAGCGGGTGGGGCCTGTCCTGGTGGATTTCGGCGACTGCCGCATGGGCTTCTTCGTGCCCCCTGGGACCGCTGACGGGTGGGTTGCCACGGGGGTGCGTGCCGCAGGAACCGGCAGCTGGATCGTCGTGCCTCACCCCGGGCGTGCCGCCGCCTCGGGCGTCCGGTGGGTGGTGCCGCCCGACGGTACGGGCACGCTCACCGATCCGGTGCTTCTGGAACTGTCGATGCATGAGGCGGCCGTGATCCTTGCCCGTGAACGGGACGCTTGAGGGCCTGCACCAGCCCCCACAGCAGTACGCCGGACAGGCACCAGGCGCCCACCACGTCAAGTGGCCAGTGGTAGCCGCACCGCACCAGGCCGACTGCTACGCCCGCGTTCAGCAGGACGTACGCAAAGGCTGCCCACGCGCGCGTGCGCGCGTAGCGGCTGCTGAGGGGCCTCAGGCGGGAAGGGCGTGCATGAGGCGGGGGGCTGACGGCAGCAGAACCCGCATGAGGCGCTATGCGCGCACATGCCGCACGAGGCGATGGCGGGGGGACGTCGGCATGGGGCCGCGGCCGTGACGAGAAGGCGCGGGGCGGCAGGAGCAGCAGCAGGGCAGCCCCGTACGCGACAGCGGCAGTGGCCGTGTGACCCGAAGGAAAGAAGCCGTCGTGCACCCCGGACGCCGCCATGGCCGGCGGCCCCGTGCGGCCGATCCAGGCCTTCACCGGCACGATCACAGCCGGAACGGCCGCCATGGCGAGGGCCGCCCACACAGCGGGCAGCCACGGCCGGGACCGGTGCCGGCCGTGCAGCAGCGCCGAGACCACCATGGCGGCGACCAGAACGGGCACCGCCACTGACGCATTGCCGAGATCGGCGAGGAACTGCGCAGCACCGCTGGGGACGGACGACTCCGCGACCGTACGACCGAGCTCCTCGTCGAGAGTCCGCAAGGGCCCCCGGGCCGCGACCTGCCAGCCGATCAGAAGGAAGAGCAGTACGCACCCCACCGGAAAGATCCCGCGCATGAGGCGGCGCCATGCCGGCGGCCCCGGAACAGGGGGGGAGGTTCCGAGGCCGCCGTGAGGACCGGGGTGCCGCGCGCCCCGGGGGGTATGGGGCGGGCGGCCATCCGATCGGTGAGGATGTCCGGAGCGCAGGGCTCCAGTGGTGTGCGCGAAGGCACGGCCGGGTCGGCACTGGGGACGTACCGGCTCGGCTCCGTCCGCAGTCACCTGCGGACGAGGTGTTTCTCTCATCTGCAGAAACCGTACGGCAGGCCGGGCGGTCCGGACAGCCGGATCACCCCTCCACCACCCGCTCCGCACAGGTTCTTCACCCTCGTCCCCCTGTGGTGCCTACAGGCGGGCGAAGGCCGCCTCGATGATGTCCAGGCCCTCGTTGAGCAGGTCCTCACCGATGACAAGCGGCGGCAGGAAGCGCAGGACGTTGCCGTACGTGCCGCAGGTGAGCACGATCAGGCCCTCCGCGTGGCAGGCCTTGGCGAGCGCGCCGGCGGCCTCCGGGTTGGGGTCCTTGGAGCCCGGCTTCACCAGCTCGATCGCGATCATCGCACCGCGGCCGCGGATGTCGCCGATGATGTCGGACTTCTCCTGCATCGCGGAGAGACGGCCCTTCATGACCTCCTCGATGCGCTTGGCCTTCGCGTTGAGGTCCAGCTCGCGCATGGTCTCGATCGAGCCGAGCGCCGCTGCGCAGGCGACCGGGTTGCCGCCGTAGGTGCCGCCCAGGCCGCCGGCGTGCGCCGCGTCCATGATCTCCGCGCGGCCGGTCACGGCGGCGAGCGGCAGACCGCCCGCGATGCCCTTGGCGGTGGTGATCAGGTCGGGCACGATGCCCTCGTCCTCGCACGCGAACCACTGCCCCGTGCGGCAGAACCCGGACTGGATCTCGTCCGCCACGAAGACGATGCCGTTGTCCTTCGCGAACTGCGCGATACGCGGCAGGAAGCCCTTGGCGGGCTCGATGAAGCCGCCCTCGCCCAGCACCGGCTCGATGATGATCGCGGCGATGTTGTCGGCGCCGACCTGCTTGGTCATAGCGTCGATGGCCTGGGCGGCGGCCTCCTCGGCGCAGTTCTCCGGACCGGTGGGCCAGCGGTAGCCGTAAGCCACCGGCACGCGGTAGACCTCGGGGGCGAACGGCCCGAAGCCGTGCTTGTACGGCATGTTCTTGGCGGTGAGCGCCATCGTCAGGTTCGTACGGCCGTGGTAGCCGTGGTCGAAGACGACGACGGCCTGGCGCTTGGTGTACGCGCGGGCGATCTTCACCGCGTTCTCGACGGCCTCGGCGCCCGAGTTGAACAGCGCGGACTTCTTGGCGTGGTCACCCGGCGTCAGCTCGGCGAGCTGCTCGCAGACCTCCACGTAGCCCTCGTACGGCGTGACCATGAAACAGGTGTGGGTGAACTCGGCGAGCTGCGCGGTCGCACGGCGCACCACGGCCTCGGCGGAGCTGCCGACCGAGGTCACGGCGATGCCGGAGCCGAAGTCGATCAGGGAGTTGCCGTCCACGTCCTCGAGCACGCCGCCGCCGGCGCGCTTGGTGAACACCGGCAGGGTGACGCCGACGCCGCCTGCGACAGCCGCGTTCTTCCGGGCCAGCAGCTCCTGAGACTTCGGGCCCGGGATCGCGGTGACGATGCGGCGCTCCTGGGGGAGGGCCGGGCCTCCGGTCAGTTCGGTCATGAGGTGCTCCAGGGGGAGAGAACGGGCTTCGGACGGACTTTTAGTCGCAGGCTAGGGGCGGCGGTGCGGGTCGGGCATGTTCCGTTCGGGAGAAGTGGGCGCGTCGCGTTGTCCGTACCGGACATGGCGGGGTGTGCCGGACCCGCCCGCCCCCTTCCCGGGTGATCATGGCGACAGCGTGGCCCGGACCGCTGAACTCGCCCCAGGAAGCCCACTAGATTGAGCTGCGGCGCGCACTCACACGACAAGCATGAAGCCGGCCGGCGGGGGCGAGGGGCAGCGATGGAGCACGAGGGCACGTACGACGCACCGGGCGCACGAGGCGGCCCGCCCGGGGCGGCGGACACATCTGCTCCGGCAGCCGGCGCCCCGCCCCGGCCGCAGCAGCAGGCGGGCGTTCCAGCGCCCCCGCCCATGCCTCATGCCGCGCCCCCCATGCCGCACGGGGCGCCTCCCCCTATGCCTGTGGAAGCCGCGCCCCGGCCCCGTACCGTGCCCCGGCAACCCGGCAGGGCGCCTGAGGCGGTCCCGCGCGACCGGTCCCCGTTCCTCACCTGGCTCCGAGCGTCGCGCGTCTCCACAGGGCCCGGCATCTGGGCGTACGGCTACCGCCCCAAGCCGCCGGAGGAGCCGGACCGCATCCCCGGGCGGCAGCTCCTCAGCGGAGCGGTCACCGCCCTCCTGTGCGGCTGGCTGCTGGGTTCGCTGTTGTGGAACGGCTACCTCGGCACGTACTGGCTCTGGCCGCTGACCGTCCTGACCCCCGACTCCTGGCACCACGGCATGGCGGCGGTGTGGACCATCTACACCTACTACGCCATCTGCCTCGGCGCGCTCGTCTACGTCTTCGGCCGCCTGGGGCGCTGGCCCCAGGTGTGGCGGCGGTACGTCGCACCCCTGCTCGCGCGGCTGTGGGACGACGGCGGGGTCATCCCCGCCGCTGCGGGCGGCGGTCCCCGCCAGGATCCGGCGGACTGGCCGCAGCTCCGCGCCGCGGGCGCGCATGAGGCCGCCGACCGGCTTGCCGCCGAGGCCCGCGCCGGGCTGATGAACGACGTCGACCACGCCCGCATCGAGCGCGCCTGGCACTCCGTACGCGCGCAGCCCGGCCGGCTCGCAGCCTTCACCGAAACCGTTCTGCGGCACGGGGCGGCCGCTTGCGCGCACCCGTCCGGCGCGCGGGACCTGCCCGTCCGTGCCGCGCGCCACGACCTCGTCACCGGGCAGGTGCGCATCGGTGCTGCCGTCGACGACGAGCGCAACCCCTACATGCACCGAGGCGCCGGATACGCCCTCGACTCCGGCCTCCTCGGCACGTCCCTGCTCGCCGTCGGGCCGCCCGGCAGCGGCAAGACGGACCGGCTGGTCCGCCCCGTGCTCGAGTCGCAGTGCCTGCAGGCTCTCGCCGGGCGGGCGGCCGTCGTCGCGGTCGGCGCGGCGGGGGCGGGACTGGCACCCGACGAGGCGTTCGATGTCGTGGTGCGGATCGGCAGGCAGGACTCCGCGTACGACCTCGACCTGTACGGCGGCACCGACGACCCCGACGAGGCCGCCGCCGTCCTCGCCGAAGGACTCGTGGGGGACCTCACCGCCGCGCTGCCGGGCGAGGGCGGACGCCGGGCTGCGACGGTGCTGGCCCAGATCCTGGGCCCCTACCGCGCCGCCCACGGCCGCTTCCCGTCCGTCCCGGAACTGCGGGAGCTCCTGGACGGCTCGCCCTCCGCGATGGGCGCCCTTCGTGCCGCCCTCACGGAGGCGGGGCAGGACGCCCTCGTCCGGGAGGTCGACGCGCGGGAGCGCCAGGCGCACCGCCCCGGCGACGCCGGCCCCATGCTCGCCGACCGCCTCGCGCTCCTCGACCGCCCTGCCTTCGCCCGCTTCTTCGACACCACCGACCCCTCCCGCACCTTCTCTCTGCGCGCCCTCGAGCACCCGCTGCGCGTCCGGATCGACCTGCCCGAGCGCGGCCACGCCGAGGCGTCGCGGATGCTGGCCAGGCTCGTCCTCGCTCAGTTCACGGAGTGCGCGGTCGCCCGGGGAGACCGCTCCCTTTTCGCCTTCCTCGTGCTCGACGACGCCACCCACGCCGTCACGCCTGAGGCGGTCCGGGGCCTGGCGCGGCTCCGTTCCGCGAACGCCGGGGCGCTGCTCACTCTCCGCACACTCGATGACGTGCCCGAGTCCCTGCGTAGTGCGCTGCTGGGCGCGGTGGGCTGCCGCATGGCGTTCTCCGGGGTCACCACCTGGGACGGGGCGCGCTTTGCGGAGGTGTGGGGCAAGGAGTGGGTGGAGACCCGCGACGTCACCGACCGCCAGGTCATCGCCCACGAGCCGCTGACCCGGGTCACCCATGTGGTGCGCAGGCTGGTCACGGGGCGCGCGGTCACCGCACAGTCCGTGACGGTGCGCAAGGTGGAGCGGGAACGGTGGTCCGCCTCCGAACTGGCCCACGGCGTGCCCGCGGGTCACGCCGTGCTCTCCGTGACCTCGGTACGGGGAAGCAGTGCGCCTCCGGTGCTGATCGATCTGCAGCGGTGAAACGTTCGGTGAAGCGTTCGATGAAGCGTCGGCGTTCCCGGTGAATGCTCCACTGAGGCAGAATCGGTCACAGCAGTTCATACGTGACGGCACTGTTGCCGCGACGCTCCCTCCGAAGGTGCCATGCCCCCCACGCTCGCTTCCCTCGTCCACCACTCCGCGCTGAAACTCACCGTGCTCGCGGGGCAGGACCGGCTGGACAGGCCGGTCCGCTGGGCGCACGTCAGCGAGCTGGCGGACCCGGTGCCGTGGATGGACGGCGGCGAACTGCTCCTGATCACCGCATTGAAGATCGATGCGGAGGACCCGGAGGCCATGCAGCAGTACGTCCGCCGCCTCGTGCGCGCCGGCGTCGTGGGCCTGGGCTTTGCGGTCGGCGTCAATTACGAGACGGTGCCCGGCGCCCTGGTCGCGGCTGCCGCCGCGGAGGGCCTGCCGCTGCTGGAGGTGCCCCGTCGCACTCCCTTCATCGCCATCACCAAGGCCGTGTCGGCAGCCATCGCGGCCGACCAGTACCGGGCGGTGACCGCCGGCTTCGAGGCCCAGCGCGAGCTGACGCGGGCCGCGCTCGGCCCGGACGGCCCGGCCGCCCTCGTCGCCAGGCTGGCCGCGCACCTCGACGGCTGGGCAGCGCTGTACGACGCCTCAGGCGCCGTCGTCGCGGCAGCGCCCGAGTGGGCCGCGCGCCGTGCCGCGCGCCTCGGAGCGGATGTCGAGCGGCTGAGGGAGCGCCCCGCGCCCGCGACCGCCGTGCTGGGCACGGACCCCGCCGAGGAGGGAGCCGACCGGGTCGAGCTGCAATCCCTCGGCTCCGGGCGGCGGGCACGCGGCGTCCTCGCCGTCGGTACGGGTGCGCCCCTGGGGACCGCCGAACGCTACGCCGTGCACTCCGCCATCGCCCTGCTCACCCTGACCACCGAGCGCTCCCGGGCCCTGCAGGAGGCGGAGCAACGGCTGGGCGCGGCGCTGCTGCGCATGCTGCTCGCCGGTGAACCCGATCACGCGCGGGCCGTCGCCGGCGACCTGTACGGCAGCCTGCTGGACGCGCCGTTCCGGGTGATCGTCGCCGAGGGAGTGGAGACGCCCGCCGATTCCGATGCTGCGGCATCGGAGGAGGAGGCCGGGGGCCCCGTGGACCCGCTCGCGGTGCTCGCCGACACCCTGGAGACCGCGGCGGGGCGGGTGGCGGAGCCGCTGCTGATCGTCCCGGACGGCGGACGGCTTGTCGTCCTTGCGCCCGACGGCGGGGCTGTGGTGGCCTCGTGCGGGGAGCACGCCCGCGCCATAGAGGCCCGCCGCGGCACGAAGACCCGTCCGCGGGACCGCAGCGCCGCAGCACCCGCTTGCGACCTTGTCATCGGCCTCTCTGCGCCCGCCGGACCCATCGCCACGGCGGCGGCCTTCCGCCAGGCGGAGCAGGCCCTGTCCGTCGCACGCCGCCGAGGCAGGGTCCTCGTCGAACACGAGGAGGTCGCCGCCGGCTCCGTCCTGCCGCTCCTTGCGGACGACGCCGTACGTGCCTTCGCGGACGGCATGCTGCGGGCCCTGCACGAACACGACGCCACAGGCCGCGGCGACCTCGTCGCCTCCCTGCGGGCCTGGCTCTCCCGCCACGGCCAGTGGGACGCGGCCGCGGCGGACCTCGGGGTCCACCGCCACACGCTGCGCTACCGCATGCGCAGGGTGGAGGAGATCCTCGGGCGCTCGCTCGACGACCCGGACGTACGCATGGAGCTGTGGCTGGCTTTGAAGGCGACGGCGGCCTCAGGGCAGGAGTGACGGCGGCCTCATGCCGAGGTGACAGCGGCCTCATGCGGGCGGGCAGACCTCATCGCCGGGAGGCCGGGGACGGCCTCGTGCGGCGAGCAGTAGCGCCCCATGCCCTCTGGCCGGCTGCGGACGTTCGATGCCGAAGGCCGGCGGTCGGTGTCCGGTCATGGGGCGGTCCCCGGGCAGGGCATGAGGCGAACGGAGGCCTTGGGAGGGCATGAGGCGGGCGGGGCCCCGCGGCATGAGGCGGACAGAAGGTCCCGGGGCCCTACCCCGCCATTGCGGTGCCCCCTCCCGCGGTACTGCTCCACCGCGGACAATCGGCGCCCGGCCGCCCCGCACCTACGGTGGGGGAGCAATATCCACACCACTTGGGAAGGGCCGGGATTGTGACTGCTCCCCACGCGTTCTGGCTGGCCGGCCGCGAGGCCACCGGCGAGGAGACCTTTGACGTCACGAACTCCTGGGACGGCCGTCTCGTCGGCACCGTGAGCGTGCCCACCGAGGCACAGGTCGAGGAGGCCGTGGCCGCTGCGCACGCCGTACGAGAGGAGTTCGCGGCGACACCCGCCCACGTGCGGACCGCCGCCCTCGACCACGTCGCGAAGCGGCTCACCGAGCGCGCCGAGGAGATAGCCCAGCTCATCTCCGCCGAGAACGGCAAGCCCATCAAGTGGGCCCGCGGCGAGGTCGGCCGCGCCGTCTCCGTCTTCCGCTGGGCCGCCGAGGAGGCTCGTCGCTTCAACGCCGGTGACGCGCAGCGCCTGGACACCGACGCGGGCGGCACCGGCCGCCTGGCGCTGACCCGCCGCTTCCCGCGCGGCACCGTGCTGGGCATCGCCCCGTTCAACTTCCCGCTGAACCTGAGTGCCCACAAGGTCGCCCCGGCGATCGCCGTCGGCGCGCCGATCATCCTCAAGCCCGCTCCGGCGACCCCGATCTCCTCCCTCGTGCTGGGCGAGATCCTCGCCGAGACGGACCTGCCGGCGGGCTCCTGGAGCGTGCTGCCGGTCCCGAACGACCGCATGCCCGCCCTCGTCCAGGACGAGCGGCTCCCGGTCATCTCCTTCACCGGTTCAGGCCCGGTGGGCTGGTCGATCCTCGACTCGGCCCCGCGCAAGCACGTCACCCTCGAACTCGGCGGCAACGGTGCGGCGGTCGTCCTCGCCGACTGGTCCTCCGAGGAGGACCTCGACTGGGCCGCGCAGCGCATCGCGACGTTCTCCAACTACCAGGGCGGCCAGTCCTGCATCTCGGTGCAGCGGGTCATCGTGGACGCCTCCCTCTACGAGCGCCTCGTGCCCAAGGTCGTCGCCGCCGTCGAGGCCCAGGTCACCGGTGACCCGTCGGACGCCGCCACGGACGTCGGCCCGCTGGTCAGCGAGGACGCCGCCAAGCGGGTGGAGTCCTGGGTGAACGAGGCTGTGGAAAACGGCGCCACTCTGCTCACGGGCGGCAAGCGCGACGGTGCAACGTACGCTCCGACCGTACTTGCGGACGTCCCGGCAGACGTGACGATCGCCTGTGAGGAGGTCTTCGGGCCGGTCCTGACGATCACCAAGGCCGAGGGCGAGGAAGCCGCGTTCGCCGCGGTCAACGACTCTCCGTACGGCCTGCAGGCCGGCGTCTTCACGCACGACCTGCAGACGGCGTTCCGGGCGCACCGTGCGCTGGAGACCGGTGGCGTCATCATCGGCGACGTCCCGTCGTACCGCGCGGACCAGATGCCCTACGGCGGTGCCAAGCAGTCCGGGGTGGGGCGCGAGGGCGTGCGCTACGCAATGGACGACTACACCTACGAGCGGGTGCTCGTACTGACGGGCCTGGCGCTCTGACGCGAGCCCGCACGCAGTAGCAGGCAGAGTCGCACCGCACGGCCGGGGCGCGCATGGAGCGCGCCCCGGCCGTCGGCGTTCCGGCTGCCCCTCGATGCGATGGCCCGATCCTTGCGGAGCATGGCAGTCGAGCCACTCGTTGTCGTCCCCGAACTCGGCGAGCCTTGAGGCATCGAAGCGAACGGCACGACTGCAAGGAGCGCCACCATGACCGCGAGCCCCGCCCGCATGCACGCCATCCGCCAGGAGACCGCCGGCGGTCCCGAGGTGCTGGAACTGGTCGAGACCGACCGCCCCACGCCGGGCCCCACCGAGATCCTGGTGCGAGTGCGGGCAGCAGGGGTCAACCCGGCCGACTGGAAGACCCGCGCGCGCGGCTACTACTACCCGGGCGAAACCCCGCCGTTCGGCCTCGGCTTCGACGTGTCGGGCGTGGTCGAGGCGATCGGCGACGGCGTGACCTTGTACGCCCCGGGGGACGAGGTCTACGGCATGCCGCGCTTCCCCCACCCGGCAGGCGCTTACGCCGAGTACGTCACCGCCCCTTCCCGGCACTTCGCCCCCAAGCCCCGGGGCCTGGACCACGTGCAGGCCGCTGCCCTGCCCCTCGCCGCCCTCACCGCCTGGCAGGCCGTTGTCGACACCGCCCGGGTCACGGAGGGCCAGCGCGTCCTCATCCACGCCGCAGCGGGCGGCGTCGGCCACCTCGCCGTCCAGATCGCCAAGGCACGAGGCGCCTACGTCATCGGTACGGCCAGCGCCGCCAAGCACGACTTCCTGCGCAGCCTCGGCGCGGATGAGCTCATCGACTACCGCGAGCAGGACTTCGCCGAGGAACTGAAGGACCTGGACGTCGTCGTGGAGTCCATCAGCGGCGACTACCCCGCCCGCTCCCTGCGCACCCTGCGCTCCGGTGGAACGCTCGTCTCGCTGCTCCCTCTGGAGCAGCCGGTCTTCGCCGAGGCGAGCGAACGCGGCATCCGCGCCGTGCGCATGATGGTCGAGCCCGACCTTGCGGGCCTGCAGGGCATCAGCGAGCTTGTGGAGTCCGGGCGGCTGCGCACCGAGATTGCCGCAGTCCTGCCTCTCGCCGAGGCGGCCAAGGCGCATGAGATCGGGGAGACCGGCCGCACCGCCGGCAAGATCGTGCTGACCGTCGGCGACTGACCGCTGAGCCCGCGCGTAAGAGGCTGCTGCCCCGTGCGAGCCTCGCGGCCTCATGCGGCGCGGCTGCCTCATGCGTCGTGGCCTCATGCGCGCCGCAGTGCGCAGGACGGCCTCATGCTGACGACAGCTGCGGCTCCATGCGGGGGCATGAGGCGGCCTTATGTCTCCGCCTCATGCACCGGATTCGTCGCCCCCGTATCCGCACAGTGCGCCCCGTAACCCCGCCCCGGAGCACGGAGCGCACTGTGTTCCCCCGTGGTTCCCCCGTCCTGCCGGCCCGTCCCCCGTGACCGCTGCCGGGCCGACCCCACCGACGTTACGGAGCGCCCGCGCACCGGTCGTCCCGTAACGGGTGGAATTCCTCCCTCAACCCACGCAGTAGCCGCTCGGCGCTCTCCACCCTGCGCGGTAGCCGTGACAGCCTCCGTCCGACCGATGCCGAGCCGTCACCAGGCTGGCTACGCTGCGGCGGTGCGGACCGTTCGGGCGCTGCGAGGACATGCTGCGGGCCGGCCGAGGGCGGCGCTGGACGTGGCGCTGGCGGTCGGCTTCACCGTCGTGGCGCTGCTGCTCGCCGGCGAGCGCCCGCCGGAAGGCTGGTACTGGGACCGGCCCGACGCCCTGGGCTACACGCTGATCTGTGTCATCAACCTCCTCGTCGCCGCTCGCCGCAGCGCCCCCGTGGTGGTCTTCACCGGCGCCACCGCCCTGTGGCTGTGGTACATCGCTGCCGGATTCTGGCCGGTCGTCAACAGCGCCGCCCTGATGCTGGCGCTGTACACGGTCGCGGCCATGCGCCGTACGGTCTGCGCCGCGGCCTGCGGAGCCGCCTTCGCAGGGGTGTGGGTGGCGGGGGCGTTGCTCTCCGGCAGCAACGCCCCGGCGACGGCCGTCGCCCAAGCCCTCGTCGTGCCGTTCATCATGTGGAAGTTCGGCGAGAACGCCCGCAAGCTCGGGGACCGTAACCGCGCGCTGTCCGAGCTGACCGGCCAACTGCGGCGCGAGCGCGAGGAGAACGCCCGCCGGGCCGTCGCCGAGGAGCGCGTCCGTATCGCCCGCGAACTGCACGACGTGGTCGCCCACCACATGTCCGTGATCTCCGTCCAAGCGGGCCTCGCGCACTACGTCTTCACCGCCGATCCCGGCACCGCGCACGGGGCGCTCGGCGCGATCTCGGCCGCCAGCGGCGAGGCCCTCGAGGAGCTTCGCCGGCTCCTGGCGGTGCTGCGCGTCGGCCCGGAAGGCGTCGGGGAGACCGCCGGCCAGGAGGGCCCCTACCAGCCGACGCCCGGCCTGGACAGGCTCGAGGACATGGCCGAGCGCGTACGGGCGGCAGGCGTTGACGTGGAACTGCGGATCGCGGGGGAGCGGCGTCCGCTCGCCCCGGGACCGGACTTGTGCGCCTACCGAGTCATCCAGGAGGCGCTGACGAACGTCATCAAGCACGCCCGCCCCGCCCGGGCCGCGGTCCACATCACGTTCCTGGCGCACGAGCTGTCGGTACGGGTCACCGACGAAGGGCGGGGAAACGTTCCGGCCATCCCGGGGCCGCCGGGCGGGCACGGGTTGATCGGTATGCGCGAGCGCGCCAGGATCTACGGGGGAACCCTGGCCGCAGGACCGCGGGACGAGGGCGGCTTCGAGGTCCGGCTCACCCTCCCTTTGCAGCCGGCGGTGCGCGGGAGAAGGACGGCGGGGGATGACGGGCAAGTCCGGCGAGACCCAGGCGCCTGAGGCGGGCGGACCCGGCAGCAGCATCCGCGTCCTCGTTGTGGACGACCAGATCCTCATCCGCGCCGGTGTCGCCGCGCTGCTGCGCGCAGCCCCCGGCATGGAGGTCGTCGCCGAGGCGTCCGGCGGCGAGGAGGCCGTGGCGCTCGCCGCAGAGCACCGGCCGGACGTGATCCTCATGGACATCCGGATGCCCGACATCAGCGGCATCACCGCCACGGAACGGATCCTGCGCGAGGCACCGCCCCCCGCCCCCCGCGTCCTGGTGCTCACGACCTTCGACCTCGACGAGTACGTGTACGCGGCCCTGCGTGCAGGCGCCGCCGGCTTCCTGCTCAAGGACGCCGGACCGCAGCGGCTCCTGGCCGCCGTCACGGCGGTCGCAGGAGGCGACACGCTCTTCGCACCCAGCGTCACCCGCCGCCTTGTCGAAGCCTTCACCCGGCGGACGGACACCGGCGCCTCCGCCCCGCCCGGAACCGCCCTCGACGCGCTCACCGGCCGCGAGCTCGAGGTGCTGCGGCACACCGCACGAGGCCTGTCCAACGCGGAAATCGCCGCCGAACTCGTGATCAGCGAGGCCACCGTCAAGACCCACCTCAACCGCGCCATGGCCAAGCTCGGCCTGTGCAGCCGCGCCCAAGCGGTCGTGGTCGCCTATGAGAGCGGCTTGGTCGTCCCGGGCGCGGGGCACTGAGAGCCCGAGCGAAACCCCGTCTCACCCTTCCCGCGCTGTCCGGACCGCGGCCCCCCGCCCCACCGCCTCATGCGGCCCAGCGCGCTGAGCGCGGGCCTCATGCCGGGCCTCATGCCGGGCCTCATGCCGGGCCTCATGCCGGGCCTCATGCCGGGCCTCATGCCGGGCCTCATGCCGGGC
>NZ_JBPQTW010000013.1:0-70225 GCF_051386535.1 Streptomyces sp. URMC 127 | reverse complement strand
GCACGTCGCCGCCCCGGCCGGCCCGGCGACGTGCTGCTGACCGGCGCCACCGGATTCGTCGGCGCCTTCCTCCTCGACCGGCTGCTGCGCGCCACCACCGCCCGCGTCCACTGCCCCGTACGGGCGTCGAGCCCCGCGCACGCCGAGCGGCGCGTGAAGGCCGGCCTCCTGCGCTACGGCCTTTGCCCCGACGACGCCGCCTGGCAGCGCGTCCGGTGCTTCCCCGCCGACCTGGCCGCTCCCGGCCTCGCACTGGCCCCCGCACACGCCGCCGAGCTGTCGCGCTCCCTGGACCTGATCATCCACAACGCCGCGCGCGTCAACTTCCTCTACCCGTACGAAGCCTTGCGCCCCGCCAACGTCGACGGCACCCGCGAGATCGTCAGGCTCGCCGCGCCCCGGCGCGTCCCCGTCCACTTCCTGTCGACCGTCGCCGTCGTCGCCGGCTTCGGCACGGCCGGCGTGCGCACGGTCGACGAGGACCTGCCGCTGGACCACGCCGACCGGCTCACCATGGGCTACGCGGAGAGCAAGTGGGTGGCCGAAGGGGTGCTGCGCAGCGCGGCCGAGCAGGGCCTGCCGACGGCCGTCTACCGGCCGTACGAGGTCACCGGCGACCGGCAGCACGGCGCCTGCAACACCGAGACGGCCATCTGCTCGCTGTTCAAGACCATCGCCGAGACCGGCCTCGCGCCCGACATCGACCTCCCGATGGACTTCGTGCCCGTCGACCACCTCGCCGAGGCCGTGGTCCACATCGCCACGCGGCGCCCGGCCACGGGACGGGTCCACCACGTCACCAACCCCCGCCCGGCCACCCTGGCCGACGTCCTCGACCGCATGCGAGCGGCCGGCTTCGCGCTGCGCACCATGCCGTACGAGCAGTGGGTCGGCGAACTCGTCCGCCACGTCGCGCGCAACCCCACCAGCCCCACGGCCCCGTTCGTCTCCCTGTGCGTCGACCGGAGCAACAAGGCCGACATCTCCGTGAAGGAGATGTACCTCAACGGCGTCTTCCCCGCCCTGGGCAGGCGCAACGCCGAGGAGGCGCTGGCCGGCAGCGGGCTTGTATGCCCGCCGGTCGACGCCGCCCTCCTCGACCGCTACCTGGAGTACTTCTTCACCTCCGGCTACATCGCCCGGCCCGCCCGCGCGGCCGCCGAGGAGGCGTGACATGACCGACACCACAGCCGTCGGAGACATGACCGACACGACAGCCGCCGAAGAAGCGCACGGCACCGCCGCCGCCCCCATGCCCGTCCCGGCCTTCGACCCCGCCGACCCCGGCCCGCCGTGCGCCTACGCGCGCCTGCGCACCGAAGCGCCCGTCGTCAAGGCGCTCATGCCCAACGGCGAGACGGGCTGGCTCATCAGCCGCCACGAGGACGTGCGCGCCGCGTTCGCCGACCCCCGCCTCACCCGGCCGCTGCTGTCCGCCTGGCCGCCCCGCGAGGGCGCCGACGCCCCGCCGCCGTGCCTGCCGACCTTCCTGGAGATGACCGGCGAGCACCACACCCGCGTCCGCCGCGCCGTCTCCCCGCTCTTCACCCGCCGCAGGCTGCAGTTCATGGCCCCGCGGATCCGGGTCATGGCGGAGGAGCTGATCGACACCATGGTGCGCGGCTCCGGCGACCGGACGGGCGACCTCGTCGCGTCCTTCACCGAGCCGCTGCCGCTGCGGGTCCTGTGCGAGACGGTGGGCCTGCCGCACGAGGACCGCGACCTCTACCTGCCGCACACCCTCACCCTGCTCAGCGCCGCCGGCCTGCCCATGGAGGAGATCCTCGCGGCGCTGTACGCCCTGCAGGACTACGCGTCCGGCCTGATCGACCGCAAAGAATCCCAGCACAAGGAATCCCAGCGCAACGAATCCCGGCGCAAGGAATCCCAGTCAGAAGGGGAGGACTACGTGAGCCTCCTCCTCGCCGAGAGCCGCCGCGAGGGCGGCGACCTCACCCGTGACGACGTCGTCAGCTTCGTCGTCACCATGCTCATGGCGGGCTACAAGACCAACATCCAGCACACCGCGAACGCCCTCCTCGCGCTGCTCACCCACCCCGAGCAGCTCCGCCGGCTGCGCGACGACCCGGAGGGCACCGACACCGCGGTGGAGGAGCTGCTGCGGTACGTCCCGCTGATGAACGCCATCAACGTCCTCGTCGCCCTGGAGGACTTCACCCTGCACGGGCAGCGGATCCGCGCCGGCGACGCGGTCCTCCCGGTGATCGCCTCCGCCAACCGCGACCCCGGTGCCTTCCCCGATCCCGACCGGCTCGACCTGACCCGTACGCCCAACGCGCACACCGCCTTCGGCTACGGGCCCCACTACTGCACCGGGGCCCACCTCACCCGGCTGCAGCTGTCGGTCGCCCTGCGCGTGCTGCTGGAGAAGCTGCCGGACCTGGAGCTCGCCGAGCCGGCGGATTCCCTGCCCTGGGACGAGACCACGCCGCTGCGCGCCCCGGCCCGGCTGCCCGTCCGCTGGTGACCCCCGCCCCGTCCGCTCCCCGAAAGGTTCCGCACGCCGTGTCCGCTCCGGAACAGACCCTGCCCCACTACCCCTTCAGCGACCGCGGCGACCGGCTCGCCCCCGAACTCCACGACCTGCAGGCCCGGTGCCCCGTGGCCAAGGTGCGCACGAACGCGGGCGGCGAGGCCTGGCTGGTCACCGGCTACGAGCTCGCCCAGCAGGTGCTGAGGGACCGCAAGTTCGCCCGGTCGGTGCTGGGCGTGCCCGGCGGCCCGACCCAGGACGCCCCGATCCTCGCGCCCGAGCTGCTGGACGCCATGAACCACCTGCAGCGCGCCGGGCTGCGCGACGAGGTACTCCAGGCGCTCGGCCGCAAGCAGCCCGACCTGCCGGCGGACTGGGTCGCCGGGATCACCGTCCAGGGCCTGGAGGCCATGGTCCGCGAGGGCGCCCCCGGCGACCTCCAGCACCACTTCGCCGAATGGGTCGCCGCGCAGTGCATGTGCCGCCTGCTGGGCCTGCCCTTCGAGGACCGCCACTGGCTGGCCGTCCGCGCCGACCTCGACCTCACCATGAAGACGCCCACCGACGAGGAGCTCGCCCGCAACTGGGAGGAGCTCCGCGTCTACATGCAGGAGTACACCGCCGCCCGGCCGGCCGAGCCCCGCGGTCTCCTCGACCGGCTCGCCGGCCTCAACGACCGCGACGAGCTCGCTGGGCGGCAGCAGGCGCTCGACGAGAAGCAGTTCTCGAACATCGCGGCGATGCTCTGGGTCACCAGCTACGAGGACTTCGCGAGCTTCCTCGGCGTCGCGGCACTCAACCTCCTCCGGCGCCCGGAGCTCATGGACACCCTGCGCGCTCGGCCGGAGCTCATGCCCCGGTGCGTCGAGGAGCTTCTGCGCTGCAGCGTCGTCCTCGGCAACGCGATCCCCCGCTTCGTCACGCGGGACACCGAGCTGGGCCCGGCGGCCGTCAAGGAGGGCGACCTGATCCTGCTCTCGCTCGACGCCGTCAACTTCGACCCCGCCGCCTTCGCCGAAGCGGAGGACTTCGACCCGGCGCGGTCGCCCAACCCGCACCTGCGCTTCGGCTACGGGCGGCACCACTGCCCGGGCGCGCACCTGGTCCGCCGCCAGTCCGAGACGGCGTTCCGGGCGCTGCTCGGCCATCTGCCGGGCCTGCGCCTCGCGGTGCCCGCGGACGAGGTCCCGTGGGTGCCCAACCGCATGGCCATCATGCCCGGGGGGCTGCCCGTCACCTGGTGAAACGGGGCCCGTGCGGGGGCGCGCAGCCTCCGCACGGGCGCCGCGTGCCGCGCGTCAGCGCTTGGCGACGAACGCCCGGCCCGACTTGCTGCCGGAGGAGCAGGAGGCCTTCTCCTCCGCGGTCATCTTGCGGGTCTTGACGACCACCGCGTTGCTCTTGCCGTCCGTGCCGTTGGGGGCGGGACCGGTGATGGTGTCCGGCACGTACCAGTAGTAGTGGCCCCACTTCGGGCTGTCGTAGTGGGTCTGCCACGTGCCCGAGACGGTCTGCATCACCTGGGCGCGGGAGATCCAGCCGACCTCGCCGGGCTTGACCGTCATGTTCAGTGAGCTGTTCTCCTCGTGGGAACTCGACCAGGTGTGGCCGTAGTTCGCGGTCACGCTGACGTCCACGATGCCCGCGATCTTGCCGCCGGCGGTGACGGAGACGCCGACGGAGTCCGTCGAGCCCACCGAGTCGGACCAGCCCATCGACTGCGTGGCGTCCGAGCTGCTGCAGTTGTAGAGCGAGTTGGACACCTGGCGGAACTCGCCCAGGAACGCCTTGCCGAGCACGGGGTCGTTGAAGCTGCACTTCCCCTCGCCCGACGCGCAGTCGGCTATGAGCTGCTTGCGCGTGGGCTGGTCGTCGGCGGAGGCCGGCGCGGCCATGGCGGCCGTCATCCCGAGCGCGGCCACCGAAAGGGCCGTCATTCTGGCGGCTTTACGCATTGTTTGCTTGTTCAACTTGATCGTGCGCCTCTCAACTCACGGTGCGGAACCAGTGGTTCCGGTGGTGATCTTGAGGCTCGTGCATAGATCGGGTCAACAACACCAAGAGTTTGCAAAGTTGTAGTTGATCTCAGAACGGTGCAGAACCTTATGCAACTGGTTGCAAAATGCGTGGGGGTGCTCTACAACAGGTACGACCACACCGTGAGGAAGGCCCCCGATGAGCCCGTCCACCCCCGCTGCCGGCCCGTACCCGCACCTCATGAGCCCCCTCGACCTCGGGTTCACCACCCTGCCCAACCGCGTGATCATGGGGTCGATGCACGTCGGGCTGGAGGAGGCCGAGCACGGCTTCGCCCGGATGGCCGCCTTCTACGCCGCCCGCGCCCGCGGCGGCGCCGGGCTGATCGTCACCGGCGGCATCGCCCCCAATGAGCGCGGGCGCCCCTGGGCGGGCGGCGCCAAGCTGACCACCGCCGCGGAGGCCGAAGAGCACCGCGCCGTGACCGCCGCCGTCCACCGCGAGGGCGGCAGGATCGCGCTGCAGATCCTGCACTTCGGCCGGTACGCCCACCACGCCGGCCTCGTCGCCCCCAGCGCGATCCAGGCCCCCATCAGCCCGTACGTCCCGCACGCCCTCACCGGCGACGAGATCGAGGAGACCGTCGAGGACTTCGTGCGGACCGCGGAGCTCGCCCGGGACGCCGGCTACGACGGCGTCGAGATCATGGGCTCCGAGGGCTACCTGATCAACGAGTTCACCGCGGCCGCCACCAACCGGCGCACCGACCGCTGGGGCGGCACGTACGAGAACCGGATCCGCTTCCCTGTGGAGATCGTCCGCCGCACCCGCGAGCGCCTCGGCCCGGACTTCATCCTGATCTACCGCCTGTCGATGCTCGACCTCGTGCCCGGCGGCTCCTCCCTCGCCGAAGTGATCACCCTCGCCCGGGAGATCGAGACCGCCGGCGCCACGATCATCAACACCGGCATCGGCTGGCACGAGGCCCGGATCCCCACCATCGCCACGTCGGTGCCGCGCGGCGCCTACGCCTGGGTGACGAAGAAGCTCATGGGCTCCGTCTCCGTCCCCCTGGTCACCACCAACCGCATCAACACCCCCGAGCTCGCCGAGAAGCTGCTCGCCGACGGCCACGCCGACCTCGTCTCCCTGGCCCGGCCCTTCCTCGCCGACCCCGACTTCGTCGCCAAGGCCCGCGCCGGCCGGGCCGAGGAGATCAACACCTGCATCGGCTGCAACCAGGCCTGCCTCGACCACACCTTCAGCGGCAGGATCACCTCCTGCCTGGTCAACCCGCGCGCCTGCCACGAGACCGAGCTCGTCCTCGCCCCCACCCGCCGCCGCAAGCGCATCGGCGTCGTCGGCGCCGGCCCCGCGGGCCTCGCCTTCGCCGTGTCTGCCGCCGAGCGCGGCCACGCCGTCACGCTGTACGACGCGGCCCCCGAGATCGGCGGGCAGCTGAACGTCGCCAAGCGCGTTCCCGGCAAGGAGGAGTTCGAGGAGACGCTGCGCTACTTCCGCACCCAGCTGGCCCTGCGCGGCGTCGACGTGCGGCTCTCCACCACCGTGACCGCCGCGGACCTCACGGCCGCCGCGTACGACGAGGTCGTCCTCGCCACCGGCGTCACCCCCCGCACCCCGGACATCCGCGGCACGGACCACCCGAGCGTGCTCGGCTACCTCGACGTCCTGCGCGACGGGGCGGAGGCCGGGAAGCGCGTCGCCGTCGTCGGCGCGGGCGGCATCGGCTTCGACGTCGCCGCCTACCTCACCGACAGCGGCGACGGCGCGAGCCTCGACCCGGAGACGTACTTCCGCCGCTGGGGCGTCGACACCGCCTACCGCACGCCCGGCGGCCTCGGCGAGGCCGACCGGCCCGCGCCGCCGCGCACCGTGCACCTCCTCCAGCGCAAGGCCACCAAGGTCGGGGCCGGGCTCGGCAAGACCACCGGCTGGATCCACCGCACCGAGCTCAAGCACCGCGGCGTCACCATGACCGCAGGCGTCACGTACGACCGCATCGACGACGCCGGCCTGCACCTCACCGTCGACGGCGAGCCCACCGTCCTGCCCGTCGACACGGTCGTGCTCTGCACGGGCCAGGAGCCGCGCCGCGAGCTGTACGAGGAGCTGCGCGCGGCCGGGCAGTCCGTCCACGTCATCGGCGGCGCCGACGTCGCCGCCGAACTCGACGCCAAGCGGGCCGTACGCCAGGGGACGGAGCTCGCCGCGGAGCTCTGAACGGGGGACCGTGCCCGTACCCGCTTCGTAGGATGCGGGCATGTCCCTCCCGCACGCGATCCTCACCGCGCTCCTCGAAAAGCCCTCCTCCGGGCTGGAGCTCGCCCGCCGCTTCGACAAGTCGATCGGCTACTTCTGGTCCGCCACGCACCAGCAGATCTACCGGGAGCTGGGCAGGCTCGAACAGGCGGGCCTGATCCGCGCCCTGCCCGCCGCCGCCCCGGCCCGCGGCCAGAAGAAGGAGTACGAGGTCCTGCCGGCGGGCCGCGACGCGCTCACCGCGTGGGTCGCCGAGTCCGACGACCCCCGGCCCGTCCGCGACCCCCTGCTGCTGCGCATGCGCGCCGCGGCCGTCGTGGGCACGGAGGGGCTGGCGGAGGAGCTGCGGCGCCACCTGGAGCTGCACCGGCGCCAGCTCGCGGAGTACCGGGCGATCGAGGAGCGCGACTTCCCGCCGGAGCGGGACGGGGAGGAGGACCGGCTGCGCCACGCCGTGCTGCGCGGCGGCATCGGCCTGGAGACCTTCTGGACCGAGTGGCTCACCGAGGCGCTCGCGGTGGTGGGGGAGCGGGGGCGGGGCCCGGCCTGAGGTCCAGGCCCTCGGCGCCGATGGTGCCGCTGGTCACCAGGGCCTGCTCGGCCGTGACGTCCGTCATGAAGACGAACGGCGGCGCCACCGGCGGCACGGGCAGCCGGTCCGGGGTGAAGGTGAGGCAGAGGGCGCCCTGGACGCAGCCGGTGAGACGGGTGAGGTACAGCGTCACCCGCCCGCCGAGCCTCAGCTCGTCGGCCGACAGGGCCAGTTCGGCGCCGCCGCCGTCCCGCGTGCGCAGCCGGTAGTCGCGCAGGGACGCCGCCCGCATGGTCAGCACCATCGCCCTGCGCGGGCCGCCGGCGGTCGGCACCTCGGCGACGCGGGCGAGGGTGAGGCCGTCCGGCGCGAACCGGGTCGTGGTCACGACCGGCGGCGTCCGCGGCGCGGTCACGGGGCCGGGCACCGGCGGGCGCGCGGCGGGCCCGCGGGCCGCGGTCGCGGCGAGGAGCACGAGAGGGAGGGCGATCGCCAGAGTCTTCTGCGTCTTCGGGGTCTGCGGAGGTTCCTGCGCCAGCTGCTGCTCAAGGGGTTCCGGTCGCGGCTGCCGTGGCGTCCACGCGAAGCCCATCGCGCCGCCCGCGATCCCCAGCAGCATGCCGGCGAGGAACCCGCCCAGGTTCGTCACCGCGAAGGACAGCACCGACAGGATCACCGCGTGCACCCCGGCGTAGTGCCGGGTGTGCGGCAGGAACCACAGGAACAGGCCCGCCGCGGCGAGCGCGGCCCCGATGCCGAGCGCGGCGATCCCCCCGAGCCCCAGGCCGAGGAGGACGGACAGGGGCACCAGCGGTACGGCGGCGATCTCGGCGCCCGCGAGGAGGAGCAGGACGCCGGCCCAGAACGGCCGGGTCCGCCGCCAGGCCCGGAAGCGTGCCCGCCGCCCGGCCGCACACCGCGCGCACCGCCGGGTCAGAAGCACGCCTCGCCGTTCAGGTCCACGTTCAGGGCCAGCCCCTTGAGCTTGAAGTTCCCGCCGGTCGCGGACCGGGCGTGGGACCGCACCCGGGACACCGACACCTCCGACGCCTGCAGGCCGAACTGCCCGGCCTCGCCCCGTACGCCCGGCACGGCGTCCAGCGTGGAGGCGTCCCGGCCGATCTCGACCCGGCCGAAGGCGGCGTCGCCGACCAGGTCCTCGCTGTCGATGACCAGGTCGCTCGCCCTGACCTCCCCGGCCTTGCCGCCGGCCGTCAGCTTGAACACGACCGTGCCGACCGGCGTGCCGATCTGCGCCGACTGGCAGATGTCGGAGAGCGTCGCGTCGCCGATGCCCAGCAGGGCGACCGGGTGGCCCCCGCCGTCCGCCGACCGGTCGACGTGGACGTACGACGCGAGGCCCTTGCTGGACAGCTCGCCCGACGACACCTTGAACGCCGCCCCCGACACGGCGAACGACGACGCCAGCACGCCCTCCGCCATCCCGACCGCCATCGCCGCGACGGCCACGAGCGCCGGGACGGCGACGACGGCGGCCTTCTTCCAGGAGGTCCTGCCCTCGGGCGGTTTCATGCGCGGCTCCCTCTCAGACGGATTCGGGCAGACGGACGTTCATGGCCGCCCGCAGATAGGCGAGGTCGACCGGGGCGGGCCCGGGCAGGCCGGGCAGGACGTCGTGCAGCGGCGTGTGGTCGTCGGCCCGGCTGCGCCAGTCCCGCCCGAGGAAGTTCGCCAGCATCGGGTTGATCTGCTGCTCCAGGAGGTTGGGGCGGTCGACGACGGGCTGCAGCACCAGCTCGACGCCGGGGACGAGTGCGCCGGCGGCGGCGACCAGCAGCGGCGCGGGCGTCTCCACGGGATGGACCAGGTGGTACGTGGCGACGCCCGGCGGATGGTGCAGGGCGGCGAGGCGCAGCGCGGCGTCGACGGCGTACTCGACGGGGACGATGTTCATGTGGGCGGCCGGGTCGCCCTGGAGGCGCACGCGGATGCGGGGCAGCCCGCGCCGCCGGTGCAGGATGCCGTGCCGCAGCAGGGGCGGGGCCTGTCCGATCAGCTCGGCCAGGCCGCTGGTGAGCGTGGACAACGGCTGCTGCGGGGCGCCGGCGGGCAGTGGCCGGTCGGTGGCCAGGAGGCTGGGGCGCAGGATCAGGGCGGGCCGCTGCCGGGTCGCGGCCCAGTCCCGTACGAGGGTCTCGGCCCGCCGCTTGGTCCTCTCGTAGCCGGTGACCGCCTCAAGGGCGGAAGCCACGGGCTGCCCGTTTGCCGATGCGGTGTCCGGGCCAGTGGCCACGTAGGCCGTGCTGACGTACACCAGGGGGACGCCGGCGGGGGAGTGGTCGGCGAGTTCGGCGAGGTGCCTGGTGCCGGTGACGTTGACGGGGGCCAGGCTCTCCTCGGTGTCGATGAGGGACAGGGCGGCGGCGCAGTGCCAGATGGCCTCGGCCTCCCCGGCGAGCCGGTCGTGGACCGCGGGCTTCAGGCCCAGCCCGGGTTCCGTGAGTTCGGCGGGCACGGCCGTCAGCCGCTCGCGGGCCGCGGCGAGTTCGGCGTCGGCGGCGCCGCAGGCCCGCAGCGCGGCCTCCAGCCGGGCGGCCAGCGGCTGCCCGGCCCTGTCACGGCCGAGGGCCGCCACGGACCGGCCGCCGGCGAGCAGGGCCCGCAGCAGCCGGGAGCCGAGGAAGCCCGTGGCGCCGGTGAGGACGACGGTCACGCCCCGCCCCCCTCCCGGCCTGCTGCTGCCCTGGCGGGGAGCGCCCCCGGCAGGGCGGGCAGCCCCTCGGGCAGCGTGCCGGCGCGGGCCTGCTTCAGGAGGTGGGGCAGGATGGTCTCGGTGATGCCGTGGATGGAGCCGTCGGAGTGCAGCAGCTCCATGACCGGCACCTCCTGGTTGAGGTGCTTGCGGAACTTGGCGAGCATCTCCATGCCCATGAGCGAGTCCATGCCGTACTGCTGCAGCGGCCGGTGCCGGTCGACGTCCTCCGGCGGCATGTGCAGGGTGTCGGCGACCATGGACGTGATGAGGTCCTCGACGATGACGAAGGCCTCGTCGTGGCTCGCGGCGGCGAGCTGTTCGAGGAGCTCTTCCAGGCGCCAGGTGGTGCCCTCGACCGCGAGGGGCACGACGGCCGCGAACCGGGAGCCGCCCGCCGACGGGGCGAGCACGGCGAGCCTGCCCCAGTCGAGACGGGCGAACACGGCCCACTCCGCCTCCCGGCCGAGCAGCTCCTCCAAAGCGTCCAGGGCGCGTTCCGGATCGAGGGGCGGCGCACCGCCGGCGCTCAGCACGGGGGTCAGCTCGTTGCGGGCGACGTAGCCGACGCGGCCGATGGTGCCCCAGCCCACGGCCAGGCCGCGGCGGCCGGCGGCGCGGCGCGCCCGTACGAGGGCCTCCATGGCGAGGTTGGCCGCCACGTACGACGCCTGGTGCGGGACCCCGACCGCCGCGCCGGCCGAGGAGTAGACGATGAACTCCGCGTCCGGGCACAGCTCGTCCAGGAGCAGGGCACCCGTCCACTTCGGGGCGAGGACGGCGCGCAGGCGTTCGTCGGTGAGCTCGGTCAGCACGTCGTCGTCCAGGTGCATGGCCGCGTGCACGACGCGCTGTACGGGGCGGCCGTCCGCTGCGAGGCCCGTCAGGAGCTCCCGCACCGCCGCCGGGTCGCTGATGTCGACGGCGTGCGCGCGCACGTCGACGCCCTGCGCGCGCAGGTCCGCGAGCAGTTCCGGGGCCTCGGGGGCTTCTTCGCCGCGGCGGCTGACGAGGTCCAGCCGGCGGGCGCCGCGCGCGGCGAGGCGGCGGGCGGTCTCGCCGCCGAAGCCGCCCAGGCCGCCGGTGACGAGGCAGGTTCCCTCGGTGGCCGGCCGCGCGAGCCGGGGGGTGCGCTGCACGCGGACCGGTTCGCCGAACGTGATCACGATCTTGCCCATGTGCTTGGAGTGCTGCAGGAGCCGGAAGGCCTCCTCGACGCGGTGGGCGGGGTAGGCGACGTGGGGCAGGGGGAGGTAGTCGCCGGCCCGGATGCGCGCGAGGACCTCGTCGAAGACGGCCTCGGCGTGCTCGGGGTCCTGCCAGACCAGGTTGGCGGCGTCCACGACGCACAGCGTGGTGTTGGGCGCCAGCGCCTTCTGCAGCATGCGCTGGTTGGTGAGCACGTCCCGCTTGCCGATCTCGACGAAACGGCCGCAGGGGGCCAGGAGTTCGCGGGTGCGCGCCGCCGCCTCGCCGCTCAGCGAGTTGAGCACGACATCGACGCCCCGGCCGCCCGTGTGTGCGCGGATCGCGTCGGCGAAGGTGTGGGTGCGCGAGTCCAGGGCCAGTTCGGCGCCGAGGGCGAGCGCCAGGTCGCGCTTGGCGGGAGTGCCCGCCGTGGCGATGATCCGGGCACCGACGAGATCGGCGTACTGGGCCGCGGCCAGGCCGACGCCGCCGGCGGCGCCGTGGATGAGGAGCGTCTCGCCCTGCCGGAGGCGGGCGAGGTGCTTGAGGCCGTGCTGGACGGTGAAGAACACCGCCGGCAGGGTCGCCGCCTCGGCGAAGGTCATGCCGTCCGGGACCGTGCGCAGCGCGAGGGCCGGGACCCGTACGTGGGAGGCGAAGGCCCCGGGGAACAGGCCGAACACCCGGTCGCCCGTGGCCAGGTCCGTGACGCCCTCGCCCACGGCGGTGACCACCCCGGCCCCCTCCAGGCCGAGGTACATCTCCGACGAGACGCCTTCCTCGGCCCGCGGCGGCAGCAGTCCCGTCGCGACCATCACGTCGCGGTAGTTGAGCGCCGCGGCCCGCATCGCGACCACGACCTCCCCCGGCCCCGGGCCGGTGACGGCCGTCTCGGCCCACCGCAGCCCGTAGGCCAGGCTCTGGTCCCGCACCTGCAGCCGGTAGTGGATCCCGCTGCCGGGCCCGGCGGTCTCCGCGGGCGGTGCGGCCCGCTCCAGGCGGGGGACGAACCGGCCGCCCAGGGTCAGGACGACCTCGTCCTCGGCCTGCTCGCCCTCGGGCACCGGGGCCAGGAGCTCGTGCGCCAGCCGCGCCGCGTCCTCGGCGGAGCCGGGCCCGCGGTCGAGGGAGACGCGCCGCACGTCCAGCGTCGTCGGCGCCTCGTTGGCCAGCGTACGGGCCGCCCCCCACGCCGCGGCCTGCCCGGGGAAGAGCGGCCGCTCCGGCGCGGGCAGGGCGCCGCTGGGGTGGGTGACCAGGACGAAGTGGCGCCTCGTCGTCCCCTGCGGTGCCTGCCCGGCCACGGCGAGGGCCAGGTCCCGCAGCGCGGCGGCCCGCCGCACGGCCAGCTCCGTACAGGCGGCGGGATCGCCCGCGGCGGCAGCGTCCGCGCCGGATGCCAGCAGCAGGACCACGGCTGCGGACGGCGCCTGCCGGAGGAGGTCCGACCAGCCCTCCGCGCTCTCCGGCAGGGATACGACGCGCGCCGCCGTGCAGCCCGCGGCGGTGAGCTCGGCGGCCACCTCCGTGGCCAGTGCGCCCTCGGTGGCGTCCTCGGTGACGAGGAGCCAGGACTCCCGGGCGTGCGGCCCGGCGGGGGCGGCCGGGGGTGCGCCGCCCACCGCCGGGGTACGGGCCAGGACGACCGAGAAGTGCTCGCTCAGGGGCGCCTGCGCGGCGCCCAGCTGGATCACGTCCTCGTAGCCGCTCCCGGTCAGCACGCCCGGCCACTGCTCGCGGGGCAGCAGGATGTTGTCCGGGCGCAGAGCGGGGTCACGGACCTCCCAGAACTCCTCCAGCGTGGCGAACGTCAGCGCCGCGGCCTCCGGGTCGTGCCACTCCAGCGCCAGCAGGTGGCCGCCCGGAGCGGTGACCCTCGCCAGCCTCCGCAGTGCCGCCCGCAGATCGGCGGCCGTGTGCAGGACGAACCCGGCGACGACGACGTCGAACGAGCCCCCGGCGAAGCCCTGGTCCTCCGGCTCGGCGTCCATGTCGAAGACGCGGTACGTCACGCAGGGGTGGTCACCGAACCGCGCCTGGGCCGGGGGGAAGAACGCGGCGGAGACGTCGCTGAACACGTACCGGCAGCGGTCGTCCAGCAGCGGGATCAGGTGCGCGGCCAGCCCACCGGTGCCCGCGCCGACCTCCAGGATCCGCAGCGGCCTGCCGGCGGGCCAGGTGCGGATCAGCTCGCCCAGCAGCTCGGCAGCCATGCGGTTGTGGAACGCGACCGGGGGGTTCACGTCGTAGTACTGCTGGATCAGCTCCGGGCCGCTGTCCTGGAACAGCAGCTCCAGAGGGGCGCGCCGACCGCGCAAGAGGTCCGGCAGGTGCATGGCGAAGCGCATGTTGAGGGCCTGGGTCGGGAGATAGTCGGAGAACCCGGCCACCTCGCGCCCGCTGGGCACCTCGCCGGTCCCCAGCAACCGCCAGCCCTCCCCGGCGGGCTCCAGCAGCCCCTCCTTCACCGCCGTGCTCGCCAGCATCCGCACCAGCTTCTCGTGCCGCGGCAGGACTCCCGCCGCGCAGAGATCGCCGAAGGCGAAGGACTCCTGTCCCGGCAGCAGTTCCATGAACGTCCTGACCGCGGCGGCCCCCGTGAGCAGCCGCAGGAAGGTGCGCGCCTCCCCGTACCGCTCGATCGACGGCCACTTCCGCAGCCTTTCCAGCCCTTCCTCCGCCGCCGCGGCCAGCTCCCCCGGCGACGGCGGCACCCACGCCGGCACCGGCTGCCCAGGCAGCGGCGCGGCGCGCAGCACCGTGACGTACTCCTCGCCGCGGTCCCCGGCCGGCAGGGCCAGCCGCTGCAGCCGGCAGCCGGTCAGCTCCACCGCCACCGCGCCGTCCTCCCCGGCGACCGTGATGTCCCACACGACCTCGCGCGAGCTGCGCGAGCGCTGCCGCACGTGCACCAGCCCCTCCGCGGGCGGCCGCTCCCACACGCGGACGCCGTCGACCGCCGACGGCAGGAAGCCGCTCTCCGCGTCCGCCAGCAGCGGCGCTCCCGCCTGCAACGCTCCGTCGAGCAGCGCCGGATGCGCCACGTACCCGCCGTAGCCGTCGTCCGGCGGGTCGCAGCGGTACGCGGCGAGGACCTCTCCCGGGCCGGTGTGCAGCTCGTGCAGCACCCGGAACGCCGGGCCGTACTCCAGGCCCGCCGCAGCGACGGCGGCGTAGTGCTCCTCGCCGGTGACCCGGCCGGTCATCCGCCCGCGCACGTCCGCCAGGTCCACCGGGCCGGGCCGGGCGGCCGCCAGGCGCCGGACCCGGCCGCGGGCGTGCAGCCGCCAGCCGCCCGTGTCGCCCGTGCGGCTGGCCACGCGCACGATGCCGTCCTCGTCGGACAGCGACGTCTGCAGGCGCACGTCCATCGCCGCGTCCCAGGTCAGCGGCAGCGCGCGGGTGATCTCCAGATCACCGGCCTCGGCCGGGCCGCCGAACGCCTCCCGCCCGGCGGCCAGCGCCAGCTCCACGAAGCCCGTCGCCGGCATCACCACGGCCCCGGCGACGCGGTGGTCGGCCAGCCACGGCGTGCGGGTGCGCTCGACCGGGGCGTGCCACGACGGCTCCAGGACGGGGGCGCGCTCGCCCAGCAGCGGGTGCACCAGGACGCCGTCGCCGCTGGTGCGGATCCAGTGCTCCGGCGTGCCGTGCCAGTACGGCTCGCGCTGCCACGGATAGGCCGGCAGGCCGGTGACCTCACCGGGCTGCGGGAACCAGCGGTCCGTGCCGCTCGCGTCCCCCGCGGCCAGCAGCCGCAGGGCGGCCCCGCGCACGGCCGCGCCGTCGCACCGGTCCCGGGTCACGGGGGAGACGACGGGGAACGGGCCGCCCGGCGCGTCGGCGGCGATACGGTTCAGCGCGCCGGCCAGGGCCGGGTGCGGGGCGATCTCGACCACCGCCGCGGCCCCCGCCGCGGCCGCCTGCCCCACCGCGTCCGCGAACCGCACCGGCCGGCGGGCGTTGTGCCACCAGTAGGCGGCGTCCAGCTGCCCCGCGCTCACCGGGCCGCCCGTCACCGTCGAATACATCGGAAGCCGGGGCTCGCGCGAGACGAGACCGGCCAGGCCCTCGCGCAGCGGCTCCTCCACCGGGTCCATCGCGGCGCTGTGGAAGCCGTGGTCCACGGCGAGCTCGCGGAACGGCACCTCCCGCGCGGCCAGTTCCCGGCCGAGGGCCCGCAGCGCCTGCGGCTCGCCGGACACCGTCACGTCCCGGGCGCTGTTCACCGCCGCGATCTCCAGCCGCCCGTCGTACCCGGCGACCGCCTCCGCCGCCTCCTGCTCGCTCAGGCCGACCGCGGCCATCCGCCCCGTCCCGGCCGTCGCGGCCTGCGCACGGCTGCGCTCGGCGATCACGCGCGCCGCGTCCGGCAGGTCCAGCGCCCCGCAGGCGTAGGCCGCCGCGACCTCGCCGACGCTGTGCCCCAGCACGGCGGCCGGCACGGCCCCGCACTCAGCGAGCAGCGCCACGAGCCCCACCTGGAAGGCGAACAGCGCGGGTTGCGCGTACGCGGTGCCGGCCATGCGCGCGGCGGGGCCGGCCTCGTGGCGGGAGTCCGAGCCGGGGGCGTCCCCCTCCCGCGGGCCCTCCGCCAGCAGTTCCGCCACCGACCAGCCCAGCAGCGGCTCCAGATGGCGGTCCGCCTCCTCCACCGCCGCGCGGAACACCGGCTCCTGCGCCATCAGGGCCGCGCCCATGCCCGCCCACTGCGTGCCGTTGCCGCAGAAGACGAACACCGCACCGCCCCCCGCCGGGCGCTCGGCGTGCACCGAGGCGGCCGCCAGCGCGTCCTCGTCCGCCGCGAGGGCCGTCAGCCGGGCCGCCGCGTCGGCCGGGCCGCTCGCCAGGACGGCCGCGCGGTGCGGGTGCCGCGTGCGCCTGCGGGAGGCCGTCCAGCACACGTCGTAGAACTCCGCGTCCCCGCCGCGCTCCAGGCGCTCCGCGACCGCGCGGGCCGTCTCCGCCAGCGCCGTGCGCGTACGGGCGGACACCACCAGCGGCAGGGGCCCCTCCGGAACCGGCCGCGCGGTGCGCTGCCGCGGCGGTGCGCCGCCGAGCACCACGTGTGCGTTGGCGCCGCCGAAGCCGAAGCTGTTCACCCCCACCACGCCGCCGTCGACGCCGGCCGCCACGGGCCGCATGCTGCTGACCGGGCAGAGGTTCAGCCCGTCGAAGTCGATCTGCGGGTTGCGGGGTTCGCCGTGCAGGGAGGCCGGGATCCGGCCGTGCCGCAGCACCAGCATCCCCTTGAACAGGCCGGCCATCCCCGAAGCCGGCTCCGCGTGCCCCACGTTGGTCTTCACCGAGCCGATGGGCAGCGGCCCGTTCGCCCGCCGCAGGCCCAGCGCCTCGCCGACGGCCCGGCACTCCAGGGGGTCGCCCACGGGCGTGCCCGTGCCGTGCGCCTCGAAGTAGAGCAGCCGGTCGGGCGCGGCCCCGGCCTCCTCGTACACCTGGCACAGCAGCCGCCGCTGCATCTCCGTGCTCGGCACGGTCATCCCCGAGGTGTTGCCGTCGCAGTTGGCGCCGCTGGCCTCGATCACCGCGTGCACCCGGTCGCCATCGGCCAGGGCGTCGGAGAGCCGTTTCAGCACCACCATGCCGCCGCCCTCGGCCCGCACGTAGCCGTCGGCTCCGGCGGAGAACGTCGCGCAGCGCCCGCGCGGCGAGAGCATCAGGGCGCGGGAGAAGCCGACGAAGTGGTACGGGCTCAGGAGCAGGTTCGCGCCGCCCGCGAGGGCCACCCGGCTGCGGCCCGAGCGCAGCGTCTCGCAGGCCTGGTGGACGGCGACGAGCGAGGAGGAACAGGCGGTGTCCACCGCGATGCTGGGGCCGCGCAGGTCGAAGACGTAACTGAGCCGGTTGGCCGCGATGGACAGGGCGGAACCGCTCATCGAGTACGCGGTGATCTCCTCGACGCGGGCCATCTGCAGGCCGCCGTAGGACATGTCGCTGATCCCGACGAACACGGCCGTGTCCGACCCCGCCAGGGCCGCCGCGTCGACGGCCGCGTCGTCCAGGGCCTCCGCCGTCAGCTCCAGCAGCATCCGCTGCTGCGGGTCCATGTGGGCGGCCTCGCGCGGCGAGATGCCGAAGTACTCCGGGTCGAAGCCGGAGACGTCCCCGAGGTAGCCGCCCGCCATCGTGTACGCCTTGCCGGGGCGCTCCGGGTCCGGGTCCGTGAAGCGGCCCGGGTCCACCCGGCCGGCCGGCGGGGCCGCGGTGATCAGGTCTCTCTCCTCGGCGAGGGCCGCCCACAGGCCGGCGAGGTCGGTGATGCCGCCGGGCAGGCGGCAGGCGGCGCCCACGACGGCGACGGGTTCGTGCCGGACGGCGGGCGACGGGGCGAAAGGCTCCATGATCACTCCTGCACGGTGCCGGGAGGACGTCTCCGGCCCTCGGTGACCCGGGCCGGACCGGGACATGAGGCATTTCCGGCCCCCGGGCGGATAGTGAACTCCCCGTGTTTTTCACCCTTTTGATACGTGGCGCGGCGCCCCAAGCCGGGGCAGGGGAGCACCCGCCGCCCGGCCGTCGCGCCCCCGCGCGCCCGCGCCCGGAACCGGGGGTTTCCCCGGGGACGCCGGGGGACGCCGCCCCGCGCCCGCCCCGTTGTACAGTGCGGAGACAGCCCTTGACCTGCAGGAGCAGGCAGGGAGCCGACGAATCAGGAGTTCACCGTGTACCGCACCATGCTCAAGTCCAAGATCCACCGCGCGACCGTCACCGGGGCCGACCTCAACTACATAGGCTCGCTGACCCTCGACCCGGTCCTCATGGAGCAGGCCGACCTGCTGCCCGGCGAGCAGGTCCACATCGTCGACGTGAACAACGGATCCCGGCTGGAGACCTACGTCATCGAGGGCGAGCGCGGCTCCGGCGTGGTCTGCATCAACGGCGCCGCGGCCCGTCTCGTGGCCCCCGGCGACATCGTGATCATCATCGCCTACGCGTCGGTCACGGACGAGGAGGCCCGCGCCCTCAAGCCGCGCGTCGTCTTCGTCGACGGCGAGAACAAGGCGGTCAGCATCGGCGACGACCCGTCCGTCTGATCCACGGCCCCTCCGAGCCCGACCTGCCGCGCCCGGGGCCCGCGTTGTCCGTGAGGGCAATGGGGGCGCCCGGGCGTTCCGATGCACAAACGTTTCTTTTCTCCCTGCAACCGTACAAGCGTGTGGATCATCTGTACGGGCGTAGGAAGAAACGTACAGAAACCCAGAAAGGTCGTCTCACCGTGCACCTCGGACCGGGTCGTCGCTCCGCCCTGTGGGCATCCGCCGCTCTCGTGGGCTCGCTGGTGCTCAGCGCCTGTTCGGGCGGATCGGGCGGGGCCAGTACCGATGCGGGTCCCGAGCCGAAGATCACCGTCACGCCCGGGGACGGCAAGGACGTGAAGTTCGGCTCTCCGATATCCGTCCGGGCCGAGGGCGGCCGGCTGACGGAGGTGGAGGTCAAGGACGGCAAGGGCAACAAGGTGCCGGGCCGGCTCGCCGAGGACGGGGCCACCTGGACCTCCGACGGCAAGGCCGGGCCGCAGACGACCTACACCGTGCGCTCCAAGGCCAAGGGCGGCAAGGAGGGCAAGGGCAAGGAGGCCGCCGCGAGCGCGACCTTCACCACGCAGGCGGCGGCGAGCGTCAACAAGCTCGCCAACACCCCCTCCAACGGCCAGACCGTGGGCACGGGCATGCCCGTCTCGATCCTCTTCGACCACCCCGTGGACAAGAGCAAGCGCGCCGAGATCGAGAAGTCCCTGACCGTCACCTCGGAGCCGAAGGTCGAGGGCGCGTGGGGCTGGGTGAAGGACTGGTCCGGCCAGGACCGCATCGACTGGCGGCCGAAGACCTTCTGGCCGAGCGGCACCAAGGTCTCCGTCAAGGGCCTGCTGGCCGGCGTCGACTCCGGCGAGGGCCGCGTGTTCGCCCGCAACTACGACTTCGGCTTCACCATAGGCGCCGACCACAGGGCCGTCATCGACGTGCCCTCGCACACGCTCACCATGTACGAGGACGGCAAGGCCGTCGGCACCATCAAGGGCTCCGCCGGCTCCCCGGTGGACCCGACCCGCGGCGGCATCCACACCGTCCGCAGCAAGAACGCCGACGAGGTCATGGACTCCTCCACCATCGGCCACGGCAACGAGTGGATGCTGGACGCGAAGTGGGTCACGCACCTCACCGCCTCCGGCACCTTCCTGCACTCCGCGCCCTGGAACAACTCCATCGGCGTGGAGAACAACAGCCACGGCTGCTTCGGCATGACCACCGCCGACGCCAAGCGGGCCTACGACTTCCTGCCCATCGGCTCCACCGTCGAGGTCAAGAACACCACCAGCACCAAGGTCACCGACCCCGGCAACGGCCTGGAGGTCTGGCAGGAGAGCTGGGAGCAGTGGCAGAAGCGCAGCGCCCTCAAGTGAGACGGCTCCGCAGCGCCCTCACGTGACGGCCCCGCAGTGCCCTCAAGTGACGCCCCCGCAGCGGCGTCCCGCAGTACCATCCCCGGGATGACGGCGCCGCTTTCCGGCCACCCGTAAAGCCGTCCGGCCCGCTTTCCCCGCCCGTTCACGTCGCGCCCCGCGAAGCCCTGCCCCGGGCTCGCGGGGCGCTTGGCGTGCAGAATTAGTCCCGTGGCCTATGCAGTGGGCGGTGAATGCGCCCGGCGGCCCCAACGCAACCACGGACGATATGGTTGTCGTTTTAATGGCTGTGTGAGGAGGGCAGCACTCTGCCGTGCCCGGGCCGGGAACGCAGGGACGCAACAGCCGTTCCGTGCAGGCCGGGGCAGGACCGAGGAAGGATCGAGATCGGCTCAGCACGGCCCTGAAGGAGGCTGGCCTCGATGCCACAGGACATCGCCCTGGACATTCCTTTTCCCAAGCGGCTGAACCCCTACGTGGAGGTGGCGCGGGCACGCAACGAACACTGGCTGGTGTCCACCGGTCTGCTCAGCAGTGAGCACAATGTCGAGCGGTACCGGACCTGGCGGATCGAGCGGCTCGCCGCCGGCTTCCTGCCCGGCGTGAGCGTCAACGACCTGACGTTCGGGCTCGCCGTGCAGAGCTTCTTCTTCTTTTTCGACGATCTCTTCGACAGCGGACTGGGCGAGGACCCCGCCGCCGCCTACGAGATCTGCCACGAGATGGCCGCCCTCGCCCGCCAGGAGCCCGGCGCCGCGGAGGTCACCCCGTCCTTCCCGCTCGCCCGCGTCTGGACCGAGCTCTGGGAGCAGTCGCAGCTGGGCATGTCCGCCGCCTGGCGCGCCCGCTCCGTACGGCACTGGGAGGAGTACTTCCTCACCTACGTCTCGGAGGCCGTCAACCGCCGCAGCGGCACCGTCCTCAGCATGGACTCGTACATGAAGCTGCGGCGCCTCGGCATCGGCAGCGAAGTCGTCGTGGACGTCTCCGAGCGCTGCGGCCACTTCGAGGCGCCCCCCGAGATCCACCAGAGCATGGCCGTCCTGGAGGCCCGCGCCATCACGGCCGAGGTCGTCACCCTCACCAACGACCTGCACTCCCTGGAGAAGGACCTGGCCAACGGCGAGCTGAACAACGCCGTGCTGCTCCTCGGCATGGAGCACGGGTGCTCGCGTGCGGAGGCCATCAGCCACGTCCAGCAGATGATCCGCCGCCGCACCGACCGCTTCCTGCAGCTGGAGGCCGAGGCAGACCGGCTCTGCGACGTCTTCGGCCTGACCCCCGAACAGCGCGAGAACACCCGGCTCTTCCTCGACACCAACCGCGCCTGCATGCGCGGCAATCTGGACTGGAGCAACGACACCGGCCGCTACAGCGAGGTCGGCGTCCTGCACGTCAACCGCTCGCCCCGGATAGAAGACGTGGTCGCCCGCACCGCCGAGTGACCGCCGACGCGCACCGGCCGGAGGCTCGTCCCTTCGGCCGATGCGGCTCCGGCCGATCGGCCGAGGCGGCGGGGGAGCCGCGGCTGATGGGATGGACCGATGCTCCACGTGCTCTACCTGACCGGGGTCGCCGCCTTCGCGGCCAGCGGCGTGCTGGCCGCGCACCGCGCCCGGCTCGACCCCTTCGGCGGGCTGGTCCTGGCCTTCGCCGCCGCCGTCTCGGGCGGCACCCTGCGCGACCTGATCCTCGGCCGCCACCCCCTGTACTGGACCCACGACCTGGTCCTGCTGACGGTCATCGCGGCCACCGCCGTGGCGACGATGGTCTTCCTCCGCTACCGCGAGCTTCCGCACCGCTCCCTGATGACCGCCGACGCCGTCGGCCTCGCCGTCGTCACCGTGATCGGCGCACGGGCCGCCGTCGACGCCGGGGTCACCCCCTTCGCCGCCGTCATCCTCGCCGTGCTCACGGGCGTGACCGGAGAGGTGATCCGCGACGTGCTCTGCGGGGAGCTCCCGCCGCTCCTGCTCCGCGAGGAGGTCTACGCCACCGCGGCGTTCCTCGGCGCGGTCTGCTACCTGCTCCTGGACCGCCTCGGCGCCGGGCCCACGGCCGCGGCCGCCGTCGCCGCGTCGCTCGTCTTCGCGGTGCGCATGGGAGCCCTGCACTTCGGCCTCCACCTGCCCCGGCCCGCACAGCGCCCGCCCGCCTAGGGCCGCGCGGGCACCCGTTCGCGAGGTCAGCGGGTACAGCCCCCGGGGTCGGTGAGCTCCAGCTCCAGCAGCCACTCCACGATCTCGGTGCGGTGCCGGGCCTCGCGCGGGCCGCCGCCCCACACGTACAGGCCGTGCCCCGCCACGACCACCGCCGGCATCCGCGGCTCGCGGCCGGCCACCAGCCGGTCGCCCAGCACCTTCATGTCCTGGCTGTTGGCGATCACCGGCAGTACCACGGGCGGGCCGTCGGCCGGCTGCCCCAGGCCCTTGAGCATCTCCAGGTCCCGCAGGACGATGCCCGCCGGCCGGCGCCGGCCCATCGCCACCGAGGCGACCGTGTGCACGTGGACGACCGCGCCCGCCCCCGTCAGCCGGGCCACCCGGGCGTGCAGCGCCGCCTCCGCCGACGGCCGGCCGCCCCGCACGGCCCTGCCGTCGCCGTCGACCAGCACCACGTCGGCCGCCGTCAGCTCGCCCTTGTCGAGCCCGCTCGCCGTCACCGCGAGCCTCAGCGGCTCCCGGGAGGTGACCACCGACAGGTTCCCCGAGGTGCCGCGCATCCAGCCGAACGACGCGAAGCGCGCCGCCTCCGCGGCCAGCACCGCGCCCGCCTCCGTGAGGTCCGGGACGTTCCGGCCCGGCCCGGTCACGGACCGCTCGCCGCCCTCGCGACCTCGATGCCCGCGAACGACCCGGCCTCCGGGTGTCCGCCCGTGCCCTGGGCGTAGTACGGCTCGCCCGGGCGCCGGACCCCGGCCGTGAGCCAGCCCGCCGCCCGCGCCGCGTCCAGCTCCGCGGGCCGGTCCGACAGGAACAGCGTGCGGCCCGGCGGCACACCGGTGGCCCGGCTGATCGCCTCGTACGAGCGCGGGGACTGCTTCGGCCCGGCGTTCTCCGTGTCGTACAACCCCTCGACCAGCGGCAGCAGATCGCCCTGCGCGCTGTGCCCGAACCACGCGCGCTGCGCCGCCACCGAACCGGACGAGTACACGTGCAGCCGCACCCCGCGCGCGTGCCACCGCCGCAGCGCGGGCACCACGTCCTCGTAGAAGTGCGAGACAAGCTCGCCGCGGGCGAAGCCCTCCGACCACACGATGCCCTGCAGCGTCTTCAGCGGCGTGGCCTTGCGGTCCTCGTCGAGCCACGCGCCCAGGACCTGCTCGATGCGCGGGGCGTCCGCCGCCGGCTCGCCGAGGAGCGCGCGCACCTGCTCGGTGGCCCGCCGGACCGCGGGCTCGCCGGCCCGCTCGGTCAGCAGCCGCCCGAACCGGCGGCGTGCGTACGGATAGAGGACGCCCACGACGAACTCCGTGGCGCTCGTCGTGCCTTCGATGTCGAGGACGACGCTGTCCGCGTCGAACCGCAGGCCCACCCCTGGATCGTAGCCCGCGGCGGCGGGGCCCCCAAGGTGGCGCGCCCCCGCGCCCGGGCGGTCATGGCGACGCCGGGGAGCCGCCCCCGCCCGGGAAGAAGTCGACCAGCATCATGTCCCGCACGCCGGCCACCGCGCCCGGCGCCGGCCGCACCGGCGAGACGCCGTGCAGCAGGCGGCGGTCGTCGAGCACGATCGTCTCCAGCGGGGCCGTGAGCAGGGCCCGGTGCACCGGGCGGCGCCGCAGGTCGTACAGGCAGGACTCCGCGCCCCGGACGTCCTCGCGCCGGATCAGCACCTGGGCCACGTAGCAGTGCCCGTCGCGGTGGATGCCCTCCGGCGCCGGGTGGCCCTCGGCACGGGGCGTGGCCGTGACGCGTATCTGGTGCACCCCGCAGGCGTCCATGCCGGCCCGCGGGCCGGGCAGGTGGCGGTGCAGGGTGTGCACGACCGTCCGCAGCACCTCGCCGCCGGCGACGGCCCCGGCGAGCGGGGCGAAGAGCCGCTCCACGCCGCCGTGCACCTTGTTGACCGACTTGTCCTGGAAGAACGCGGTGTGCGGCAGCCGCTCCAGCCGGTCCGGGTGGATCCGGAACCGGCCGTAGCGGCGGAAGCGGTACGGCGTGTCGGTGCCGAGGTGCGCATCCGCCGGCAGGTCGTCCCACGAACCCCTGAACTCCTCGACGGCGCGCGCGGGGAGCGCGCCCAGGGCGGCCTGCAGCACTTCGGGGCCGAAGTGCGCGAACGGCGGGCTGGAGGTCATGGTGGTGTCCTGCCTTCGTACGGGGAACGCGCCTGGTCTCGACAGTAGGCCGATTACCGGTTCAGCTGGCCGGAATGCATCGTTCGGCCGGGCATCCGCAAGGGTGTTCGCGTACGGACGGGCCGGGCGCGGCCGTGCGGCGGCTCAGGGCAGCCGCACGACCTGGGCGCCCCAGGTCAGCCCCGCGCCGAAGCCGAGGAGGAGGGCGAGGCCGCCGCTGCGGACCGCGCCCAGCTCCTTCAGGCGCGCTACGGCGAGCGGCACCGAGGCGGCGGAGGTGTTGCCGCTGTGCGCGACGTCGCGGGCCACGGTCACGTGCCCGGGCAGGCCGAGCCGCTGGGTGACGGTCTCGATCATGCGCAGGTTCGCCTGGTGCGGAACGAAGGCGTCCAGCTCGTCGGCCGTGACTCCCGCCGCCCGCAGGGCCTCCAGGGCGACCGGGGGCATCTCCTCGATGGCCCACCGGAACACCTCGGGCCCGGCCATCCGCATGACCGGCCACGGCCGCCCGGGGTCGTCCCGGAAGGCGTCCCAGGAGGCGTCGTGCGCGATGAGGCGGGAGCGGCTGCCGTCGGACCCCCAGACGACCGGGCCGATCCCGTCGTCCTCCCGCGGGCCCACGACCACGGCGCCCGCCCCGTCGGCGAAGAGGATCGCCGCGGAGGGATCGTCGGGCGCGACGATGTCCGTCATCTTGTCGGAACCGACCACCAGGACGTAGGGGGCGGTGCCGTCGCGCACCATGGCCGCGGCGACGGCCAGGCCGTAACAGAATCCCGCGCAGGCGGCGTTGAGATCAAAAGCGGCGGCGCGGATTCCGAGCCGGCCGGCGATCTCCGCGGCACCGCCCGGGCTCTGCTGCAGATACGACATCGAGGCCAGCACGACCGCCCCGATCCGTCCCGGGGCGATGCCCGCGTCGGCCGCGGCCTTCCGCGCGGCCTCCACCGCCATATCGATCACGGATTCGTCCGCGGCGGCATATCGGCGCTCGGTGATGCCCGTCCGGCGCTCAATCCACTCGGCGGCGCGGCCGGTGCGGGCGGCGACTTCGGCATTGCCCACCACCCGGTGCGGGCGGTACGCGCCGATCCCCAGAATTCCCGCGCCGTGCACAGCGGTTCGCGGCGTCAATGCGCGCATACCGGCCCCCCCAAGCCTCATCCGAACGTGTCGGCGGCGAGACTATCTCCGGGTGGGTTGGATCACGCAACCCACTACGGCGCACAGTGTCAGTGTTGAACGTCACCCCGCACGATGATCCGAATCCATGGTGATGCGGGTCACAAAATTTTTCGCTTGCTTGGTGACACACAGCCCTTCTACGGTCACCCATGTGATCCAACTCGGAACATTGAATGGCGTGTTGCCAGGAACCGAGCTCCACCTCACTAATCCGCCCCTCATCCGCAGCGATGCCGCCCTGCCGGCCATCGGGTCGGAGGGGCCATGACCAGCACCGCTTCACCGCTTTCCCCGGCGACGCTCCTGGACCGGCCGACAGCCGCCGGGATCGCCGCGGGAAGTCATCTGCACGGCTTCGGCGGCTTTCACGGCGGCCTGACGCTCGCGCTCATGGCTTCCGCCATGCAGGATGCCGCACAGAAGGTGTCACCGGACCTGAAGCTGCAGAGCGCAACGGCGCGTTTTCTGCGGCCGATCGGCGATGATTTCCGCCTGGAGACCTCGCTGATCCGCGCCGGGCGCACGCTCACTACGGTCGGTGCCGACGCGGTCACCGAGAAGGGCATTCACGTAGCGGGATCGGCCGTCTTCGGAAATCCGCAGCCGGCCGAATGGCAGACATTCGCACCCATTGCTCCGCAGGCCCCGGCCCCGGAGGACTGCGAGGTCTTCGTCATTCCGCCCGAGTTCGTCGCGATCTCCGCCTACCTGGAGATCCGCCCGGTCGGCCCCAGCAGGCCGTACGCGGGCGGCGCCGAGCCCGAACTCGTCGCGTGGATCAGGATCCTGGAGGACGAACGGCCTCCGGACCCGCTGCGATTCGTGTTCCTGATGGATTCCCTCGCTCCGTCCTACGCGGCGGTACTGTCGACGCTAGCGTTGGTGCCGACGGTGGAACTCACCGTGCGGCCCGGCGCGAACCTCGCGCAGGCGGCCTCACCGTGGATCCTGCTGCGCGCACGGACCCGCTCCGCCACCGCCGAGGGCTGGGTCGACGAGGAGATCGACGCCTGGGGCAGGGACGGTGCCCACCTGGGCTCCGCACAGCAACTCCGCATCGTCCGTACCGGCTGACAAGGGCGACAGCCGCAGGGTACGGGGCACATCACTTCGCGCACCGCGCACCGGTCACCGCACCGTGCGCGGGCCGCCGCACACAGAACTGAACTCACGGGGGCGTTGTGGACCACATAGCGGGGCGGGCCCATCCCGCATTGCCAGGGTTGCCCGGCATTCTCCAGGAGCGGGCCGCCGGACCCCGGCGCTTGGCATTCCGCTTTCTGGCCGACGGCACCAGCGACGAGGCCGTCGACTGGACGTACCACGATGTGCACGAACACGCCGGCCGCATTGCCGCGGACCTGCTGGGCCGCGAACTCACCGGCCGCCGCGTGGTGCTGGCCCTGGATCCCGGACTGCACTACATCGCGGCCCTGTTCGGGATATTCCGCGCCGGCGCCACCGCCGTGCCGTCCTTCCCGCCCACCGGGAAACGCGCGGTGGCCCGCTTCGCCTCCATCGTCGTGGACAGCACGCCGGACGTGATCATTGCCGACCGCCGGCTGGAGAGCCGCGTCGCGCAATTCGCGGCGGAACTCCCCGCCGGCGTACGGGCGCCGGAATGGCTGTTCGTCGACGACGCCTACTTCCTCGCGCCCGCATCCGGCGAAGCGATACCCGACGCCGTTTCCGACCCCGCCCTGCTGCAGTACACCTCCGGTTCGACCGGTGATCCCAAGGGAATCGTGCTCACCCACGAAAACCTGGTGAGCAACTGCCGCGCCCTGGAACACAACATGGGGTACGAGGCCGACCGCGTCGGCTGCACCTGGCTGCCGCCGTACCACGACATGGGCCTCATGGGCACGATCATGCTCGCGGTGCACGGCGGATGGCCGCTGGTGCTGATGTCACCCGCGCACTTCGTGCAGCAGCCGTACCGCTGGCTCAAGGCGATCACCGACCACAAGGTCACCATTTCCGTCGGGCCCAACTTCGCCTTCGACCTGTGCACTTCGAACATCACCGACGACGAGCTGGAAACGCTCGACCTGAGCACCCTGCGCCAGGTCTTCTGCGGCTCCGAGCCCGTCTCCAAGGTGACCCTGGACAAGTTCCGCGAGCGATTCGGGCCCCGCGGCTACGACGAGGTCTCCCTCATTCCCTGCTACGGCCTGGCCGAGGCGACCCTCTACGTATCGGGAAAGCCCGCCGGCACCCCGCTGCGCACCGAGCGCCTCGACAAGGAAGCCCTGGAGAACGGCATCGTGCGCCGCGCCGGGGAAGCCGCGGAGACACCGGAGCGGGTCGCGCACATCGTCAGCTGCGGCACCGTCGCCGACGGCCACGAGGTCCTCGTCGTGGATCCGGAGACCCTGCATCCGGTCCCGGCCGGCCGGGTCGGCGAGATCTGGGTCGGCGGGCCCAACGTCGCCCAGGGCTACCTCGGCCGGCCGGACCTCACGGCCGCCACGTTCGCCGCGCGCACCGCCGGCGACGACGGCCGCACCCGCCTGCGCACCGGCGACCTCGGCTTCCTGCTCGACGGCGAGCTGTTCGTCACCGGCCGCCTGAAGGACCTCGTCGTCATCGCCGGCCGCAACCTCTACCCGCAGGACATCGAGCTCAGCGTCCGCCGCGCCCACGAGCAGATCCGCGGCTGCGCCGCCTTCTCCGTCCCCGGCGAGGCGGGCGAGCAGCTCGTGGTGGCCGCCGAGTACCGGGGCACCGCCCGCCGGCTGGCCGCGGAGGGGGCGGCCGTGCTGGACGCGGTGATCGCCGCGGTGACGGCCGAGCACGGCGTGCGGCCCGCCGCCGTGCACTTCGGGCCCGTCGGCGCGATCCCCATGACCACCAGCGGCAAGGTCCGCCGCGACGCGACCCGGAAGGCCTACCTCCAGGGGACGCTCAAGAAGCTGTCCCCGGTCGCCGACGACACGCCGCAGGCCGTGCGGTGACGGGAGCCCACCAATGACCATTTCGCCTTCGCCCGAGCCGGCCGGGGCCGCCGCGTCCGGCGCCCCGCGCGCGGCCCGCCCCGCCGCGGCGGCCCAGCAGGGCGCGACCGACACCGACGCCTCGGCCCGCCGGCTCGCCTACCTCACGGTCGGCGTGCCCACCCTGGGCTTCGCCGGAGCGCTGGTCTTCGCGTACCACTACGGCTTCACCGGCACCGACCTCGGACTGCTCCTCGGGATGTACCTGCTGACCTCCCTGGGCGTCGAGGGCGGCTTCCACCGCTTCTTCTCGCACCTGTCCTTCGCGGCCAGGCCCGGGGTGACGGCCTTCTGGGGCATCGCCGGCAGCATGGCGGCCCAGGGCCCCGTCGTCTTCTGGGTGGCGACCCACCGCCAGCACCACGCGTTCACCGACCGCGACGGCGACCCGCACTCGCCCCGGCCGATCGAGGACGGGCGCCGCTTCCCGCGGCTGCGCGGCCTGTGGCACGGCCACGTCGGCTGGCTGTTCACCGTCCGCCGGCAGAACTGGAGCAAATACGTTCCGGACCTGATGAAGAACCGGCTCGTGATGAAGATCAACGAGTACTACTTCGTCTGGGTCCTGGCCGGGCTCGCGCTCCCCGCCCTGCTGGGCTGGGCGCTCACCGGCGGCAGCCTCCGCGGCGCGGCCGGCGGCCTGCTCTGGGGCGGCCTCGCCCGGATCTTCCTGCTCGACCACGTGACCTGGAGCGTCAACTCCATCGGCCACACGCTGGGCAGCAGGCCTCACCGCACCCGGGACAACAGCCGCAACGTCGCGACGCTCGCGCCCTTCTCGGTCGGCGGCTCGTGGCACAACAACCACCACGCCCAGCCCGCCCTGGCCCACAACCGCCACACCTTCTGGCAGATCGACATCGCCGGCGGCTTCATCCGGCTGCTGGACGTCCTGGGCCTGGTCACCAACGTGCGCTACCCCAAGCGCGAACGGCCCGCGCAGCAGCTCCCAGCAGATCCGAAGAGAAAGTGAGCGGCCCCGTGTCTTCCGCAACCGCCGACCCGCTCGCGTCGGCGATCGTCAAGCTCGACCCCGCCAGCCGCCGCATCAAGCGCTTCTCCGCGCTCACCACGATGACCCTGCCCCTGATCGGCACCGCCGTCGCGGCCTGGTTCCTGTGGACCGGCAACTACACCACCACCGACCTCGTCCTGTTCGCCGTCATGTACTTCGTGCACATGGGCGGCATCACCATCGGCTTCCACCGCTACCTCTCGCACAAGGCGTTCAAGACCTCGCCCGCGTTCGAGGCCGTCATGATGATCACCGGGTCCATGGGGGCCCAGGGCCCGCTGATGTTCTGGGTCACCACCCACCGCCGGCACCACCGCTTCAGCGACCGCGAGGGCGACCCGCACTCGCCCAACCTGCACGGCTGGAGCCTGAAGGCCCGGCTGCGCGGCCTGTGGTACGCCCACATGCCCTGGATGCTCAGCGACGAGACCTCGAAGTGGAGCGTCTTCGCCCCCGACGTCCTGCGCGACCGCCGGCTGATGTGGTACCACCGCACCTACCCGGCCTGGGTCCTCACCGGCCTGCTGATCCCGGCCGTCGTCGGCTTCGCCGTCGAGCAGACCCCGATGTCCCTGCTGACCGGCCTGGTCTTCGGCGGACTCGCCCGCATCTTCGTGGCCAACCAGGCCGCCTGGTGCGTCGGCTCCATCTGCCACGCCATCGGCAGCCGCCCCTTCGACAACAAGGACCGCAGCGCCAACAACTGGCCAGTCGCCGCCTTCACCTTCGGCGAGGGCCTGCAGAACAACCACCACGCCTTCCCGGGCTCCTACCGCCACGGCGTGACCTGGTGGGAGCCGGATCTGAGCGGCTGGCTCCTCTTCGGCCTGGGCAAGGCCGGCGTCGTCTGGGACCTCAGGGAACCGGACAAGGCCACCATCGAGCGGAAGCGCGCCATGAAGCAGGCCGCGTAACCGCCGCCCCCGCAGCAGTGCCCCACCCGCACGACCTTTCACCCTCGCACACCAGCAGGAGCGTAACCACATGTTCGGACGCAAGAAGGACGCCCAGCAGATCCAGGGCCCGCTCACGGAGGACTCCCTGCGCCAGTGGCTCATCGAGCACCTGGCCGGGCGGATCGAGGTCCCGCCCGCCGACATCGACACGCAGAAGTCCTTCGAGTCCTACGGGCTCGACTCGCGCGTCGCCGTCCAGGTCTCCGGCGCCCTGGAGAAGGTCGTCGAGCGCCGCCTGTCGCCGGGCCTGCTCTACGAGCACCAGACCATCGACGACCTGAGCGGCTACCTGGCCCAGGAACTCCGGCTGACCCGCCGGACCGGCTGAGCCCGGCCGAGAGAGGACACCACGACGATGGGGGCATACAACTTTCCGTCCGCTCCGGACCAGGCGTTCGAGGAATTCCTGCGCAAGTCGGAGCAGATCGAGGGCGAACGGCTCGCGGGGGCCATCCCGAGGGAGTACTTCGAACCACGGGTGGGCCGCGGCCTGCTCGGCTTCGCCGTCAGCTGGGCGCTGTACATCGGCGCCCTCGTCGGCATCGCGTTCTCACCGCACTGGCTGCTGTGGATCCCGCTGTGGATCGTCGCCGGCCTGGGCGGCTGGGGCCTGCACTGCATCGCCCACGACTGCGGGCACGGCTCCTTCTCCCGCTCGCGAAAGTTCAACTTCGCGATCGGGCACGTCTCGCTGCTGCCGCTGATCTACCCGTTCCACGCCTGGCGGCACGTGCACAACCTGCACCACAGCCACACCAACAACCTGGAGCTGGACACCGACTGGCGTCCCGTCCCGGCGGCGCTCTACGACCGGATGCCGCTGCACGAGAAGATCATCTACCACGGGACGCGCACCTGGGCGTTCTGGGGCGGCACCATCAACTACTGGCGCGAGTCCGGCTTCCGGCCGAGCTACTTCCCCAAGCGCGAGGCGCGCCGCGACGTCCGCCGCTCGATGCTCTTCGTCCTGGCCGTCATGGCCGTCTACTTCGTGCCGCTGATCTGGTTCACCGGCTTCACGGGCTTCCTCGTCTACTTCGTCGCCCCGTGGCTCGCGACCCACGCCTGGTTCAGCGCCACCACGCTGATGCACCACAGCTCCAGCGACATCCCGTACCTGACCAACGAGCACTGGACGCGCAACGCCAGCCGCCTGCTGGTCACCACCGACTTCGTCTACCCGAAGTGGCTGCTGTTCCTCACGCACAACATCTCCATCCACACCGCCCACCACGTCGCCCCCGTCGTGCCCTTCTACAACCTGCAGAAGGCGCAGCGGGCCCTGAAGGACGCCTACCCGGGCATGGTGCGCGAGGAGCGCGTGAAGCTCCGGCAGCTCAGCACCATCATCCGGCGACTGCACTTCTACGACACCGAGTCGGGCTTCTACACCGACTTCAACCGCACCCGGATCGCCCCGGCGGACGCCAAGCCGGTGACGGTGAAGACGACCTCATGATCCCCCTCGTTCTGAGAAGGCTCGCCCACGCGGCCGCCGGCGCCCTCGCACCGGGACCCGGCGGCCGCTGGGCCACCGACGTCTTCAGCCGGACCCGCGCCCTCGGCACGCAGCCCGACAACGTGCTGCCGCTCGGGGCCCGCGGCTTTGACATCCTCGGCAACCCCGACGTGCACGGCGGATACCTGTGGGGCGACGACGACCGGCCCACCGCCCTCCTCGTGCACGGCTGGGGCGCCGACAGCAGCAGCATGTACTCGCTGATCGCCCCCCTGCGGGACCTCGGCTACCGCGTCGCGGCCTTCGACGCTCCCGCCCACGGCGTGAACCGGGGCACGCAGGCCACCATGACGCAGTACACCGCCGCCGTCCGCGCCGCGCTCGACTCGCTCGGCGGGGCGAGGGTGATCGTCGCCCACTCGCTGGGCTCCATCGCCGCCGTCGGGGCGGTGGCCATGGAGGAGCGGCCGGACGTCGACTGCATCGCGCTGGTCGCCCCCACCTGCACCCTCACCGCCGTGCTGGAGCGCTGGTCCAAGGGCGAGCTGATGCTCTCCCGCGCGATCGTCGACCGCATCTACCGCGAACTGCACCGCCGCAACGGCGTGCCCGTCAGCCACTGGGACGTCGTCGGCCTCGGCCGCGACCTCGACGTTCCCGTGCTGGCCCTCCACGACCCCGGGGACCCCGTCGTCCCGTACTGCGAGGCCGAGGCGATCGCCGCCGGTCTCAAGGACGTCCGGCTCCAGGCGGCCCCGGGCCGCGGCCACATGGGGATCCTCATGTCCCCCGAAGTGAAAAGCGCCATCTCCGCGTTCGTCGCCGAACACGGAACGAGAACTGGGGAGACCATCCCGTGAGCGAAGACGCCGGCAAGAGGGCATGGATGTGCCTCGTCTGCGGCTGGGTCTACTACGAATCCCTCGGACTGCCCGAGGAGGGGATCGCCCCCGGCACGCCCTGGGAGGAGATCCCCGACGACTGGGAGTGCCCGGACTGCGGCACCACCAAGGCCGACTTCGTCATGGCACCGCTGTAGCTGAACCGCTGTAGGTGAGGAGAGACATGAGCACACCGGTGATGGACCCCGGCACGGCGATGATGACGCTGCTGAGCCCGGCCGGCAAGCGGGACCCGTACCCGCTCTACGAGGCGCTGCGCTCCTACGGGCCGCTGCTGCCGCTCGGCCCCGGCCAGCTGGTGGTCACCGGGCACGCCGAGTGCGCCCGGGCGCTGCGCGAGCCCGCCCTCCTGTCGACCGACGGGACCGTGCAGGACTCGATGATGCCCGGCTGGCGCGAGCACTCCTCCTGGGTGTGGCTCACCAAGAACATGCTGTTCAGCAACAACCCCGACCACGACCGCTACCGGCGCTTCTTCAGCGTCGGCTTCACCCCGCGCCGGATCGCCGACCTGAGGCCGGCCGTGGAGCGCCTCATCACGGGCCTGGTGGACCGGCTGGGCACGCTCGGCGAGGGAGGCGCCCCGGTCGACTTCATGGCCGAGTTCGCCTTCCGCGTGCCGATGGCGATCATGGGCGAGCTGCTGGGCATACCCGAGGAGGAGCAGGCCGGCTTCCGGGGCCACATCGGCGCCATCACCACCGCCCTGGAGCCCATCCAGGACCTCGCCCAGCTCCTGCCGGGCGACGCCGCCATGGAGGAACTCGCCGTCTACTTCCGGGACCTCGTCGCCCGGCGGCGGGCCGAGCCCGGCGACGACCTCGTCAGCGAGATGGTGCGGCAACTCGACACCACGGGCGGCATCAGCGAGGAGGAGCTCGTCGCCAACTTCATGCTGCTGCTCGTCGCCGGCACCGAGGCCCCCATGGACCTCATCGGCAACGCCCTGCGGCTCGCCGTCGAGCACCCGGAGGACGCCGCCAAGCTGCGCGAGGACGACTCCCTCGCCCCGGGGTGGGTCGAGGAGGTGCTGCGCTTCGACCCCGCGGCGCAGGCGCTCAACCGCATGGCGGTCAAGGACATCGACTTCTTCGGAGTGCCCGTGACCGCGGGCACGAAGGTCACGCTCCTGATCGCCGCGGGCAACCGCGATCCGCGGCAGTACGCCGACCCCGGCACGTTCAACCCGTACCGCAAGGGCAACCACGCGCTGACCCTCAGCGGCGGGGCGCACTACTGCCTCGGCGCGGGCCTCGCCCGGATGCAGGCGGAGATCGCGCTGCCGGCGGTGCTGCGGCGCTTCCCGGGCATCGCGCTCGCGGCGGAGCCGACGTTCCGCGACCAGCTGGTCCAACGCGGCTTCGCCACGCTCCCGGTAAGCCTGGGCTGACCGGGGCCCCCGCTCGGTGCGGGGCCCCGCGGCTCCTCCCGCCGCGGTGGTTTTCGGCGGTCCGTGCTCACCTCGGGTGGGTTTGGCACCGCCGGTGGCGTTTCCGGGGGCCGGGCGCCGTTGCGGCGGGAAGAGGGGGGCGCGGCACCGGGATCCGCCGGGGCGGCCGCGGTGGCCGGGGGCCGTGCCCGGATGCGCCATCCGCACCCGCGCCCGATGCGTCCGGTGCCCCGGTCTTTCTCCGCCGCGGCGGTGCTCAGCCACCACGGTGGTTTCCGGCGGTGCCGTGCTCACCTTGGGTGGGTGCGGCACCGCCGGTGGCGTTTCCGGGGGCCGGGCGCCGTTGCGGCGGGAAGAGGGGCGCGCGGCACTGGGATCCGCGGAGGCGGCGGGGGCCGTGCCGGGGTGCGCCATACGCCCCCGCGCCCGGTGTGTCCGGTGCCCCGGTCTTTTCTCCGCCGCGGCGGAGGGGAAGGGAGTGCGGCACCAGTAGCCGCCCCCCGCCCCCGCGCGGTGAGCGCCTCCGCATTATGTTGCTCATGAAGCAACAAACCGCACGTCGTAGCCTCTGGACGCCCTCGACGTTTCTCACTGCCACCGGCGCCCTCGTCGCGGAGGCGGTCGCCGGGGCCGTCGTCCTGATCCTCTGGGCCGCGGCGCAGCCGGCGACGCCCGCGGCGGACAAGCTCTCGCCGTCCGAGGACGACAGCGGCGCGCTCGGCATCCTGTTCCTCCCCTTCTTCCTCGTCGCCCTGACCCTCGCGGCCGCCGTCCTGGCCGCCGCCCTGGTCGTCCCCACCGCCGCGCTGGCCCGCCGCACGGCGCCCCGGTGGCTGCCCGCTCTGGCCCTGCCGGCCCTCGCGCTGCCCGTCGCCGCGGCCGCCGTCCTGGCCGTACTGCTGATGTCCGGTCACCCCGGCGCCCTGGCCGGGCACCCCGTGGCCTGCCTGTCCTGGTGGCTGGGCACGGCGGCCGCCATCGTCCCGGCCGGACTGCTGACCCTGGTCGCCGACCGCCGCGGCGCCACGGCGCGCAACCCCTGGCGGCTGCCGCTGTGGCTGCTGGGAGGCAGCTGTCTCGGCCCGGTCGCGGGCCTGGTCGCCGTGTTCGCGGGGGTCCTGGTCTGGCAGGCCGTATGACACGCCGGCTGCATGACAGACCGGCCGCATGACAGCCCGTCAGGCGACCTGATGTGACGCCTACATCACACCGACAACCCCCGGGGGAACGCTGTATGCTCACGTGAGTTGGAAAAGCCAACTCACTAGCGAGGAGAGCGATGACTCAGACTGCCGCCGGACAGGCGGTCAGCGCGACGAAGCCCGCCTTCGGCCCCGTGTTCGCCGTCGTCGTGGCCGGGGTTGCGATGTCCAACCTCGACATGTTCATCGTCAACGTCGCACTGCCGGACATCGGCACCCAGTTCTCCGGGTCCTCGCTGGCCTCGCTGTCGTGGATCCTCAACGCCTACGCGGTGATCTTCGCCGCCCTGCTCGTCCCCGCGGGCAGCCTCGCCGACCGCACCAGCCCCCGCAGCGCGTACCTGCTGGGCATCGCGGTCTTCACCGTCGCCTCCGCACTGTGCGCCGTCGCCCCGGGCGTGTGGCTGCTGGTCGCGGCCCGCGTCGTCCAGGCCGTCGGCGCGGCGATGCTCATCCCCTCCTCGCTGGGCCTGCTGCTCGCCGCGGCGCCGCCGGAGAAGAGGATCCCCGCCGTCCGCGGCTGGACCGCGATCAGCGGCCTGGCCGCCGCGCTCGGCCCCGTGATCGGCGGCCTGCTCACGCAGCTCGACTGGCGCTGGGTCTTCCTCGTCAACCTGCCGATCGGCGTCTTCGCCCTGCTCCTGGGCGCCCGGGTGCTGCCGCGCGGCGCCGCCCGCCCGGCCGCGGCGCGGCTGGACCTGGCGGGCGCCGTACTGCTCACCCTGGGCATCGCGGTCCTCGCGCTCGGCCTGGTCAAGAGCGAGGACTGGGGCTGGACTTCGGGCAAGGTGCTCGGCTCCCTGCTGGCCGCCGTCGTCCTCCTCGGCGCCTTCGTGGCCAGCTCGGCCCGGCACCCCTCGCCGGTGCTGCCGCTGGGCCTGCTGAAGATCCCCGGGGTCGGCCCGGCCACCTTCGCGAACCTCCTGTTCGCGGTGTCCTTCGGCGCCATGCTGCTCTCCGCCGTGCTCTGGTGCCAGAACGTGTGGCACTGGTCGCCGCTGAAGACGGGCCTGGCCATCGCCCCCGGCCCGGTCCTCGTGCCCGCCTTCGCGATGGGCGTGGGCCCCGTCATCAAGAGGTTCGGCGCGGCGGCGGTCTCCGCGGTCGGCAGCGTGCTCTTCGGCGCCGGCATCGGCTGGTGGGTCTACCGGCTCGACACGGCCCACGAGTACGCCGCCGGCCTGCTCCCGGGCATGCTGCTCACCGGCATCGGGGTCGGCATGGTCGTCCCGACCCTGGTCGGCGCCGCGGTGTCCGCGCTGCCCCCGCAGAGCTTCTCCACGGGCTCGGCCGTCGTCACGATGGCCCGTCAGGTCGGCTCCGTGCTCGGCGTGGCGCTGCTGGTCGCCTTCATCGGCGCGCCGAAGGGCGCGGACGAGGCCGTGACGGCCTTCGACCACGGCTGGGACTTCGTCCTCGTCGCCACGGCCCTGGCGGCCGTCGCCTGCCTCTTCATCCCCCGCCCCAAGAAGCCAGCCGCGTAATGCCCTGACGCTCACAGGACAGCCCGCGGCACACGAGCCGGGCGGTCCGCGCAGACACCCCCGACTGCGCGCGACCGCCCGGCATTTCGTTTTCCGGAACCCCTGATCCCGCATCAGGGGTGATTCACATCACATTGGATGGAGCCCGAGATTCCGGCCTACGACGTCCCGCGGCGCGCCGTTCACCCTGTGGATCATGGCCGAAACCGTGCGCCGGCGGCTTTTTCCGTTTGCCGCGGGTTGCCTCGGAGGATCCCGAGCCTCCCCCGGTCGGGGGTGGGCGGCCGGCGGGGGGTGCTGTAGAAGTGAAGGCTGAAGCGGGCATACGGTCGGTTTCCCGGTTCGCGGCCCGGTTCGGACCCATGGTTTCGTGGATATATCTACCGCGAGACGCGTACAGAGCCGGTCAAGTGTCACCAGCAGCGCAAAACGGACAGGTCCGGTTCTCAAACCCGCATATGTTCCGGCCATTACCCACCGGCATATTGCGCGGGGTTCGCCGGGTGCGGTTTTCTTGCGGCCAGGTAATCAGCCACCTGGGGGTATCGCCGATTATGGCAATCAAGATCAACCCGGCGCGATTCAGTCAGTTCGGCCCGGCCGACGGGAGCATCTTCTGCCTGATCACCAATCAGGAGATGGTGCAGGAATTCGAAATCGTCAAGGATGCCCCCTACGCGGAGTACCGGACGATCATCCTGAAGCCCGGTGACGACTTCGAGAAGATGCTCGCCGATGAAACGGTTCCGCAGAATTCGCACTCGCTGGTGATCTCGCCTTACCGGTTCTTCGAGTCCCCGTCCGAGGAGGCACTCGGCCCGCGCCGCAAGCTGATGGGCATGGCGTGCAACTCGACGCCGACGGACCTCGGCATCATCAAGCACTTCCTGGGCGTCATCGAGCGCACCTCCGCCCAGGAGCAGGCGGAGTTCAGCGACCGTTTCTTCGAGCTCGCGGAATCCACCGACCACCTGGTGTACGTCGACGAGCGGCACGGCACCCGCGCGGTCCTCGACCACCTCGCCGACGACCTGGTCTGGAACCAGCAGGCCGGCCCCCTCGAATGGGGCGAGCAGCAGATCGTGCCCTCGGGCGAGATCAGCGTCCTGCCCATGCAGATCGTCGAGTTCGACGAATCGCTGCACCTCCCGCTCGAAGGCACCATCGCCTTCAGGGGCTTCCCGATCCTGCACAACGGCACGCCCTCGTTCCTGCGCAAGGACCAGGCCCGCCTCCAGGGCAAGCTGGCCGGGCTGGAGCACGAGGCCGTCGTGGCCGAGGTGCGCAAGGGCGCGATCACCTCGCTCCGCCCGCACCGGCCCGCCGGGGCCCCGGTCGCCGGCGTCTTCGAGGCGATGTTCGAGATCGACTCCCGCTACACCCTGGTCTGGGAGATCGGTCACGCCCTCAACACCAGCCTGGACATCGTCCGGGGCAACCACGCGATGAACGAGGTCTACGGCGGCGACCGCGGCTGCCTGCACTGGGGACTCGGGCTCACGCCCTTCACCCAGTACCACCTCGACATCATCTCGCCCGACACCACCGTCTACACCGAGAGCGGTGAAGTGGTGCTCGGCAACAAAGGCGGCGCCCCGAGCGTCCGCATCGCACCGGCCGCCTGAGCGGCCCGCGGCGGACGCGGCGGGAGCGCGAATTCCATGAAGACGGGAGGTGATTCCCCATGAAGAAGACCATCAAGGTGCGCAAGAACAGCAACTACCTCGGGACCCTGCTGGGCTAATTGCCCGGTACCCGGCCGGATCCGAGCCAATGGAGGGTGGTGAGTTCCCGTGAAGAAGACCATCAAGGTGCGCAAGAACAGCAACTACCTGGGGACCCTGCTGGGCTGAAACGCCCCGCATCCCATCCGGAAAACATGGCCATTGGCGGGAGGTGAGTTCCCATGAAGAAGACCATCAAGGTCCGCAAGAACAGCAACTACCTCGGGACCCTGCTGGGCTGAACCCGGGTGACGGGCTGAAGTGATCAGCCCTGGTGCGAGGCGGGTCGAGGTGCTGACTCGACCCGCCTCGCCGACACGCAACACGCATATCTGGGAGTGGTGTCGCGATGATTATGGTCCGCCCCGAGGCCTACCGGCAGTACCCGGCCGGCCGCACACGTTTCGTACTGGTCCTGGAAGAGGCGCTCGCCGGGTCCTTCCGCCTCGAGGGCGGCAGCCGGTACGAGCAGAGCGCCGTCGTGACCGCCGCCCCCGGCCGCACCCTGGGCGACATCCTGCGCACCGAGGTGCCGGACGACTGCGACGTCCTCGTGATCGCCGGCGCCGACGCCCTGCTGACCGCCCCGTCCGCGGACATCGGCCCCGGCCGCACCGTCGCGGCGATCCGCGCCGGCCAGGGCCCGCTCGCCCTCGACCAGGCCGGCACCGTCCTCACGGCCCTGGAGCAGACCGACCCCGCCGATGTGCAGGCCCGCGCCGACCGGCTCACCGCCGCCCTCGCCGCCTCCGGCGGCCTGCAGCTCACCGAGGCGCTCACCGGCTCCGTCGCCGGACTCACCTACACCGCGCCCACCTGGTCGCGGACCGACGCCGGCCACTTCCAGCCGGGCGCGGTGCGCACCGCACCCACCGGTCGGCTGCGCCTGGCCACCGACGTCACCGGGACGGCGCTTTCCGGCCAGATCACCGTCAAGGGCTGGCCCGTCGTCCGCGCCCGCAGCGCGAGCGCCGACCGCCGCCACGAGATCTACGAGCAGCTGACCGGCCTCTCGCACTACCCGCTCGTGCTCACCGTGGACAACGGCGCGGTCACCGACCTCAAGGCCGCCGCCACCGGCTCCGGCACGGCCGCCGCCGAGCTGGAGCGGCTCTTCGCCGAGCACCCGGACCACGCGCTGGTCTCCGGGATCGAGTTCGGCCTGAGCAGCGGGACGCAGCCCCTGCCCTTCAACACCGAGGCCAACTCGGCGGCCGCGGGCAAGGCCGCCGTCTCCGTCCACATCGTGCTCGGCGCCCTGCCGCAGACCCCGTACCAGCTCACCCTGGCCTGCTCCACCAGCACGGTCACGGCCCCCGGCAGCGGCGAAGCGCTCGCCGGCGCGGGCACCGAGACCGGCGGCGAGCGGCCCAGGCGCCGGATGAACCGGGTCACCTCGGCGAGCTGCGGCTGCCACTGAGACACGGGCAACCACCCCGCGCGGCCATCCGTCCACGCCGCGCGCAGGCCGCCCCGGCCCCCCGCCGGAGGCGGCCGATCGCTGCCCGCGGGGCGGCGGCGCACACCTCAGGGAGCCACGGGAGGAAACCCCTCGATGACCACGACCGCACCCGGCCGGCCCCTCGCCGACGGGCCCGTGTGGGAACGGCGCTTCCGCGCCCCCCGCCACACCCTCCCGGCCTGGGCCAAGAGCGCGCCCGACCGCTGCGTCTTCGTCAGCGACCTCTCCGGCATCGCCCAGGTCTACGCCTGGGACCGCGCGGCCGGCACGCTCCGCCGCGTGACCGACAGGGCCGCCGGCACCCAGCAGTGCGCCATCGAGGCCTCCGGCGAAGCGGTGTGGTGGTTCGACGACGGCGACGGCGACGAGTACGGCTGCTGGATGCGCCAGCCCTTCACCGGCGGCCCCGACACCCCGGCCGTGCCCGCCACCGGGCGGTACTGGCCCTCGGGCCTGGCCGTCGGCCTCGACGGGCACGCCCTGCTCGGCTGCTCGACCGAAGAGGGCGCCGCCGTCCACCTCGTCCTGCCCGGCGGCGCGGCCCGCCCCCTCTACCGGCACGACGAACCGGCCTACGCCGTCGACCTCTCCCGCTCCCTCGACCTCGCCGTCATCGCACACAGCGAGCGCGGCGACCTCTGGGACCTGGGCGTGCGCGTCCTCGCCACGGACGACGGCACCACCGTCGCCGACCTCGCCGACGACGAGGGCGGCCTGGAGGCCGTCGGCTTCTCGCCCCTGCGCGGCGACCCGCGGCTGCTGCTCACGCACCAGCGCGACGACCGCTGGGAGCCCGTCCTCTTCGACCCGCGCACCGGAGAGCGCACCGAGCTGCGCCTCGGCCTGCCCGGCGACGTGTCCGTGCAGTGGTTCCAGGACGCCGGCTCGCTGCTCGTCGTCCACGACCACGAGGCACGCTCCACCCTCCACCGCTACGACCTGGGCAGCGGGCGGCTGGAGCGGATCGGCACCCCGGCCGGCGTCATCGCCCACGCCCGGACCCGGCCCGGCGGCGACGCCTGGCTGCTGTGGTCGAGCTCGGCCCGCCCGCCGGAGTTCCGCGGCCTGCTGGAGGCGCCGCGACTGCCCCTGCCGGAGCAGCCGCCGCCCCCGGCCGCCGACGCCCGCGACCTGTGGGTGGACGGCCCCGGCGGCCGCATCCACGCCCTGCTGAACACGCCCGCGGGCCCGGGCCCGTACCCCACCGTCTTCCTGCTGCACGGCGGCCCCGACGAGCAGGACGAGGACGCCTTCGACCCGGCCGTCGCCGCCTGGACCGACCACGGCTTCGCCGTCGTGCGCGTCAACTACCGCGGCTCCACCGGCTACGGGCGCGAGTGGACCGAAGCGCTGCGGCGCCGCGTCGGCCTCACCGAGCTGGAGGACGTCTCCGCGGTGCGGCAGTGGACGGTCGACCACGGCGTGGCCGACCCGCGCCGCCTCGTCGTGGCGGGCTGGTCGTGGGGCGGCTACCTCACGCTGCTCGCGCTCGGCACCCGGCCGGGGGAGTGGGCGCTGGGGCTGGCCGGCGCGCCCGTCGCCGACTGCGCGGCGGCCCACCACGGCGCGATGGAGGAGATCAAGGCCCTTGACCGCAGCCTCTTCGGAGGCACGCCGGAGGAGGTGCCCGAGCGCTACCGGGAGTCCTCGCCGCTGACCTACGTCGACGCCGTCCGCGCGCCGGTGCTCATCCTCGCCGGCGCCAACGACGCCCGCTGCCCCGTCGCGCAGGTGAGGGACTACGCCGAGCGGCTCGCGCGGCGCGGCGTCCCGTACGGCCTGCACGTGCACGACGGGGGCCACAGCGTGACCGGCGTCGAGGAGCGCGTGGCGCTGTTCCGCCGGCAGCTGGAGTTCGCGCGGGCCCATCTGCCGCCGGCCGGCCCGTAGGCCGTGCCGTGAGCCGCCCCCGGCCGGGCCTGGGGCGCGGCGCAGCGGGCCCTGGTCCGGTCCCCGGCGGCGGGGGTCCACCGGGAACCGGGCCGGAGCCCGCTGTGCCTCGACCGACCTCGGCATGAGGAGAGGAGACCTCCTTGAACGGTTTCGTGAACGGACTCGCCGTGCTCGCGTTCTCGTCGCGCCTCCGGGACGGGATTCCGGAGCCCCATCCCTGGTCCCGCCGGCACCTGCTGCTGCGGCGGGGCCTGCCCTCCTACGCCCCCGGGCCCGCCTACTCCAGTGCTCCGCCCGCCTGGGCCAGATGGGAGCGGAACGCATAGCCGGGGTCGGTGCGCCGCCGCTCCAGGAAACGCTCCCAGCCGAGCTGCTTGCGCAGGCTGACCCCGCTCAGCGCCCGTTCGGCCTGGGCCCGTTCGGCCTGGACGATCCGCCCGGCGAGGGCCGCGACCTCCTCGTGGACCGCGCCGGGGAGGAGCACGACGCCGTCGCTGTCGGCCGCGAGGCGGTCCCCGTCCCTGCCCGGGAACGGCGGGAGGGGCGGGGGCGCGGTCCGGTCGGCACCCAGCCGCGGGGAGGCGGGGCAGGGGCCGAGGCTGAAGACCGGCAGGCCGATCGCGGCGAGTTCGTCGGTGTCGCGGTGACAGCCCCAGATCACGATGCCGGCGACGCCGGCCTGCCGGGCCTCGATGGCGACGAGGTCGCCCACGCAGGCCTCGTCCGTGCGGCCGGAGTTGTCGACGAGGAGGACGTCGCCTTCGGCGGCCGCGTCGATGCCGGCGAGGATCGAGACCACCCCCTCGGTGTGCGCGACGCGCCGCAGCGGTCCGGAGCAGCGCATGCCCGCGGCGGCGGGGAGCAGCGGCAGCGGCGGCAGGGACACCGCGGCGGCCAGCCGTACCCCCGCGTCCCACAGGGCCGCGGTGGACAGCGCCGCGCCCTGCGGCGCGATCGTGGTGACTGCGCTGTCCACGGAGGTCTCCCGGGGGTGAGGGGGCTGCGGCTGGGAAGAAGGGGACACGCGGGCGCGGGGGACACCCGCGGTCCCGGTCATGGGGCCACCAGCCGGGTGAGGGCCGTGGCCGCGGCGCCGAGCACCACCACGAGCAGGGTGGGCCACTTGCGCCAGACGCCGAACGCGCCGACGACGAGCCCGACGGCGCGGGCGTCGATGACGAGCGACTTGCCCTGGCCGAACATCTGGGTGGCGATCAGCGCGGCCAGCAGGGTGGGGGCCATGAGCGTGACGACGCGCTGCATGGCCGCGGGCAGTTCCTCGCCGCCGAGCAGGACGGGCCCGGTGGCCTTGAGCGCCATGGAGACGGCGCCGACCAGGAGCACGGCGAGCCACAGTCCGGTCATTTCCTCAGTCCCAACAGGCAGGCGGCGGTGGCGGCGATGAGCGGGACGCCCGGGGAGGCGAAGGGGACCAGCACCAGCGCGATGGCGACGCCCAGGATCGAGGCGGCGAGCGCCTTGCGGCTGGTGATCTGGCCCTTCAGCAGGGCGATGAACAGTACGGGCGAGACGACGTCGAGCCCGAAGCGCTCGGGATCGCCGAGATAGTGGGCGCCGAGCAGGCCGACGGCGGTGCCGCCGACCCAGGCGGCGTAGACGAGGACGCCGGCGCCGAGGAGCCGCCCGCGCGAATAGCGGCCGTTGCCTATGTGGCCGACGGCCCAGGACTCGTCCACCACGAGCTGGGCGGACAGGAAACGCTTGACGACGCCGCCGGTCATGGCGGGGGCGACGCTGATCCCGATGGGCAGGTAGCGGGAGTTGAGCAGCACGGCCGCGACGATCGCCGCGGCGACCCCGCCTCCGGTGCCGAGCACCGAGGCCGCGGCGAACTGCGCGGACCCGGCGAACGTGGTCAGCGACATCACCACGGGGGCCAGCACGCCCATGCCCGCCGCGCGGGCCACGATGCCGAAGGAGACCGCGAATCCGAAGACCGCGACGGCCAGGGGCACGGCGGCCCGGAGACCGTAGAGTGCCTCCTCCCGGAATCCGGCGGCCGGGGCGGGCGTTTCCAGCGATGGCGCCGGTCCCTCGGCGGGTAATGCCTCTTGAGAGTCCATCGACGTCCTCCGCGGACATGCGGGCAACAGGAAACAGCGCCGCCGTACGTGATGCGGTGGCGACCACGAGCAGCAATAGTACGGAGTCATGGTGAGGTTTACTAGTTACTCAGACGGTTCGGTGACCCTGGCTGAGGACCTGGTCAATACCTACAACATCGTGCGCAATGTGGAGAAGATGCCCGATGTTGCGGCGTTGTCCGCCCTGCTCGACGCCCATGGCATCCGGCCCTCCGCCGCCCCGACCGAGGCGGACCTGGCCGCCGCGCGCGAGCTGCGGCCCGTGCTGCGCGAGGTCTTCGGCGCCCCCGATGCCGCGACCGCCGTCGCGCTGCTCAACGGCGTCCTCGCCGACCGCGGCGCCGTCCCGCACTACACCGACCACGACGGGTCCTGGCACCTGCACGTCGCCGCGCCCGGCGCCCCCGTCGTCGACCAGTACGCGGTCAACGCCGCCATGGGCCTGCTCACCGTGGTCACCACGAGCGGCATGGAGCGGCTCCACGTGTGCGTGGGCCACCGCTGCGCCGAGGTCTTCGTGGACACCTCCCGCAACCTGTCGCGGCGCTTCTGCTCGCCGCAGATCTGCGGCAACCGTGCGACGGCGGCCGCCCACCGGGCCCGCCGGAAGGCCGCGAACGCGACCTCCTGAGTCCGTAATCGCCCTTTTATCCCCTTCTGAACCGGATATTGACAGCCCGGGGGCGATCTATATGCTCATTCCACTAGCTGACTAGTTAATTAGCAGGCGGAGCAGGTGGGGTGGGATGACGTCAGCCGACGGGGCGAGCCGCTGGGCCGTCGAGGCGCGCGGGCTCGGCAAGACCTTCCGGCGGCGCCGGGCCGTCCAGGACTTCTCGGTGCGGATCCCGGCCGGCGCGGTGTGCGGCCTCGTCGGTCCCAACGGCGCGGGCAAGAGCACCCTGCTGGGCATGGCCGCACGGATCCTCCGGCCGACCGAGGGCAGCCTGCACGTCTTCGGCTCGCCGGTCACCGACCCCGCGGGCCTCGCCGACACCGCCTTCCTCGCCCAGGACAAACCGCTCTTCCCGCACTTCACCGTCGAGGAGACCCTGCGCCTGGGCCGTGAGCTGAACCCGCGCTGGGACCAGGCGGCGGCCGAGCGGATCGCCGGATCCGGGAAGCTGCCTCCCGGCGCCCGCGTCGGCAGCCTCTCCGGCGGGCAGCGCTCCCGCGTGGCGCTCGCCCTGGCCTTCGGCAAGCGCCCCCGCCTGCTGCTCCTCGACGAGCCGATGGCGGACCTCGACCCGCTCGCCGCCCACGAGCTCGGCGGCCTCCTGCTGGCCGAGGCGGCCGAACAGGGCACCACCGTCGTGATGTCCTCCCACCGGCTGGCCGACGTGGCGACCATGTGCGACCACCTCCTCGCCGTCGACCGCGGCCGGGTCCGCCTCGCCGGCGAGACGGAGGAACTGCTCGCCGCCCACCGGCTGGTGACCGGCGTGCACCTCACCGACGGCGTCCCCGCGGAGATCGCCCGGCACACGGTCGTCGAATCCCGCACCACCGGCCGCCAGTTCACCGCCCTCATCCGGCCCCGCGGCCCGGTCGAGGGCGACTGGAAGATTGCCGAACCCGGCTTGGAGGAGGTGCTGCTGAGCTACATGCGCTCGCCCGCCGCGCCCCCCTTGCTCACCGCCGCGGCCCGCGTCGACGGCCGTGACGACCAGGAACAGGAAGACCAAGAGGTGACGGCATGAGCACCGCCGTACGGGAACTCCACGGCGCGCAGGCCGGGAAGCAGCCGCCCCGCATCCTGCGCGGCCTGCCGTGGCTGGTGTGGCGCCAGCACCGCGTCGCCTTCGTGGCGTGCCTGCTGCTGACCGCGGCCGGCTGCGTGCACATGCTCTGGCAGCGCCACGTGACGCTGGGCTGGCTCGGCCCCGCCCGCACCCACGGCCCCCTGTCGCTCGTGGAGGCCTCCGGAGAGGCGTACAGCGAGTCGTTCCAGAGCGCCGCGGGGCTGATGTCGCTGGTGCCCCTCGTCGCCGGCGTCCTCCTCGGCGCACCGCTGATCGCCGGGGACCGCGAGCGCGGCACCGTGCACCTGGTCACCACCCAGTCGGTCACCCGCGGCCGCTGGCTCGCCGCCAAGCTCGGCACGGCCGCGCTGGTCACCGTCGTGTGCTCCGCGGCGCTCTCGGCCGCCTTCACCTCGTGGTGGGAACCCGCGCACGAACTCTTCTACGGCGGCGAGTGGGCCGCGGACCACGTCTTCCTCAACACCGGCCCCGTGCCCGTGGCGCTGGCCCTGCTGCACTTCGCCGCGGGTGCGGCCTGCGGTCTGTTCGTCCGCCGCACCCTGATCGCCATGGGCATGGCCTTCGGCTTCAGCTTCGCCTGGAGCCTCGCCCTCTCCGGCTACGTCCCGCTCGGCGCCAAGCCCCGCGTGCTCGTCAACCCCGTCGAGGAGGGACAGCCCGCGCTGCCCGCAGGCGCCGTGCGTCACGACAACTGGACCGTCGACGCGCACGGCGGGCTCCACGGCTTCGGCACGTGCTTCAACGAGCGCACCCCGGCGGACTGCAGGGCCAAGGGCATCGTCGCCGAGCGCCTGGAATACTTCGGGTACGACCAGATGCCCGGCATGCAGTGGACCTACACGGCGTTCGTGCTGGCAGCGGCCCTCGCGATCCTCGCCCTCACCCTGTGGTGGGGCCGGCGGCGCCCGCTGTGACCCGCGCCGCACGGTCGCCGCACGCCGGGACGGGATGAGGGGGGCCGCACCATGGTCGAGTTCAGGATCGACCGGCAGAGCGGCATGGCCGCCTACCTGCAGATCGTCCAGCAGGTCCAGGAGGCGCTGCGCCTCGGCATCCTCACCGCCGGGGACCAGCTGCCCACCGCCGCCCGCGTCGCCGCCGTCACCAAGCTGAACCCGAACACCACGCTCAAGGCCTACCGGGAGCTCGAACACCTCGGGCTCGTCGAGGCCCGGCCCGGCGTCGGCACCTTCGTGAGCGCCGCCCCCGCACGGCCCCGTGCCCTCGCCGACTCCCCGCTGCGCGGGGAGCTCGCGGACTGGATGGGCCGGGCCCGCCGCGAGGGCCTCGACTGGACCGACGTCTCCGCGCTGATCACGGCCGCCCGCGCGGAGCACTATCCCGCCGTGTGACGGCACCGCGCTGGCTCCCCGCGGCGTGACGGCCTCCGCAGCCCCCACCGCGTACTCCCGTACGTCCCCGACGAAATGGCATGACCGCCCATGACGGCACTCGCACCCGACCCCGCACCCGCCGGCCCCGGCGCGATACCGGCCCTGCCGGAGGCGTCCGCCCCGTCCGCGCGGCAGCGAGGGAAACGTATCTTCCGCTTCGTGCTGCCCGCGCTCGCCGCGTACGCGGTCACCACCGCCGTCCACCTGCTGATCCTGGCCGCCATGAGCGACCCCGGCGGCCCCGCCCTCCGCGAGCGCCTCCTCGCCTGGGACGGCAACCTCTACGTGAGCATCGCCGAACACGGCTACCCGCACGGCTACACCTACGACGAGGACGGCGCCCTCACCGGCAACACCCTCGCCTTCTTCCCGCTGTTCCCCCTGCTCATCCGCGCCGTCCACGCCGCGACCGGCCTCGGCTTCGGCACCGCCGGCATCGTCGCGGCCCACCTCGCGCTGCTCGCCGCACTGATCACCGTGCACCGCCTGGTCACCGCGCTCCACGGGGCCCGCACCGCCCTCATCGCGATCGTGCTGCTCGCCGGGGCGCAGCCGATGGCCCTGTCCTTCCTGATGTCCTACAGCGAGTCGCTCTTCCTCGCCCTGGCCGCCGGCACGCTCCTCGCCGCCCACCGCAAGGCCTGGCTCACCGCGGGCGCCCTGGCCCTGCTCACCGGGCTCACCCGGCCCGCCGCCGCGGCCGTGGTCGCCGCGCTCGCCGTCGCCGCCGGACTCCACCTGCTCCGCGAACGCCGCATCAGCGCGCGGCCGGTGGCGGCCGTCGCCCTCGGCTGCCTCGGCACGCCCCTGTACCTGTGGTGGGTCGGGCAGCGCGTCGGCGACCCGGGCGCCTGGTTCCGCATCCAGGAGGCCGGCTGGGGCACCCACTGGGACAACGGGGCGGCCTTCCTCGCCTTCCTCGGCGAGACGCTGCGCCGCGGCGAGGACTGGGTCGCGGTGAGCACCGCCGTGCTCCTCCTCGCCCTCGTGTGCGCCACCTTCCTCACCTGGCACCGCGGCACCTGGCCGCCGCTGGCCGTCTACGGCACGGGCATCGTGGTCCTCACCCTGGCCCAGAGCAACTACTCGCACTCCAAGCTGCGGCTGCTCATACCCGCCGTCCTCTTCCTCCTCCCCGCCGCCCGCGCACTGGCGGCCGCCCGCACCCGCACGGCCGTGACCGTGCTCTGCGCGGCCACGCTCTTCGGCTGCTGGTACGGGGCGTTCATGCTCACCGTGTGGAAGTACGCCATATGAGGCGGCGGCATCCGCGGGCGCACCGGCCGGCGCGTCAGGGCTTGCGGGCGATCCCCGCGTAGCAGACGGCCTCCGCGGCCGTCGGCCGGTCCTCCTCCCCGGGCGGCCCGGGGGCGTCGGGGCGCCAGCGGTGGGCGAGCGTGATGCCCGGCTCCACCAGCTCCCAGCCGTCGAAGAAGCGCGTGAACTCGGCCTTGCTGCGCAGCTGGAGCGGCGTCCCGGCCCGCGCGTAGATGTCCATGATCCGGTCCGCCGCCGGCGGGGAGAAGTCGGAGGTGCCGTGCGTGACGACGAGCGCGCTGCCGCTGGGCAGCGCGGCCTTGAGCCGCTCGACGACCGCGTGGGCCCGGCCTCGCCCGTCGTCGGTGATGAAGTGCAGCAGGGCGTTGAGGGTCAGGGCCACCGGCCGGCGCAGGTCGAGCGTGCCGAGCAGCTCCGGCGCGCGCAGGATGCTGCCGGGATCGGTGGCGTCCGCCTGCACGTACGCCGTGCGCCCCTCCGGGCCGCCGCGCAGCAGGGCCGCGGCGTGGGCGAGGACGATCGGGTCGTTGTCGGTGTAGACGACGCGGGCCGCGGGGAGGACCTCCTGCACGGTCTCGTGGAGGTTGGGCGAGGTGGGGATGCCCGTGCCGATGTCGAGGAACTGGTCCAGCCCCTCGCGCGCGAGGTGGCGCGCGGCCCGGTGCACGAACGCCCGGTTCATCCTGGCCGCCTCCCCGGCCGACGGGAAGACGGCCAGGACCTGGGCGCCGGCCTCGCGGTCCGCGGCGAAGTTCGTCCGCCCGCCCAGGAACCAGTCGTAGATGCGGGCCGAGTGGGCCCGGTCCAGCCGGAGGTCGACCACGGAGTCCTCGCGGGCCTCGCCCATCTTCTCTCCCTTCCCCATGCGTTACGGCTGCCCCATACCTGTCCCCGGTCACGGGCGGGTAACCGCGCCGGTACGGAGATCCGGATTATTTGCGGGGTTGTGGCACGGCGGCCCCTCCTTTTCCGGTTCATTGGAAGCACACAGAAGAAGCGGAAGAGCCAGAGGGACACACGACGAGAGGCGCCCATGACGGACAGCTGCCGGACGCCCGTGCCGGCCGGGACCGCGGTCCCGGCGGAGCGCCGGATGGAGATCGCCTTCACGGCCTTCCGCGAGCTGCACGAGCACCGGTGGGGCGCCTACGCGTTCATGCACACCGGGGACGCCGAGGCGGCCGCGGACATCACGGAGGCGGCCCTCGACCGGCTGTGCGTCCAGTGGCCGCACGCCCTGCGCCAGCCCTGCGCCGACTCCTACGCCTGGACGCTGCTCAAGGAGCACGTCGCCGGCTGGCTGGCCCGCCACCGGCGCGGCACGGCGCTGGCGACGGCCGCCTTCCACCGCGCGGCGCACGACGCGGGCCCGGACCGCGCCGAGCGCTTCCGGCTCCTGGAGAGCCGCATCGCGCTGTACGCGGCGATCGCCCGGCTGCCCGAGCGGCAGTGCGACGCACTCGTCCTCCACCTGGTCATCGGCTACAGCCTGGGCCAGGTCGCGGACCTGCTCGGCGTGGACCGGGCGGCCGTGCGCTCCCTCGTCGGCCACGCGAAACGCAAGGTTTCCGCGGCCTTGTCCGCATTAGAGGTCCAGCACTCCGGCAGGGGGACGTAATGCCGCGCAGTCACGACACCGAGGGTGACGTCATCGAAGCCATGCTCACCTCGGACGCCCGCGCCATCGCCGTGGCGTTCGAGAGCCGGCGCCGGCCGCGCCGCCGCGGGCCGGAGCGGGCCGCCCCGGCCGGTGCGCCCAGCGCCCGCGACGAGGCGGGCAACGAGCTCGACCTCGCCTGCGTCCTGGTGATCAACGCCGCCGAGGCGGCGGCCAGCCTCGAACGGTTCGCGGACGACCGGGGCATCGACCCCGAGGGCGCCCTCGTCTTCGCCTGCCTGCTGCACGTGACGGGCCACACCGGCGCGGCCGACTTCTGGTGGCAGTTCGCCGCCGGCGGCGGCAGCCGGACCGCCGCGTACTGCCTGTATCTCTCCCACCGCCGCAACGGCGAGTTCCGCGACGCCGCCTTCTGGCGCGCGCAGGCCGCGCACGACCCGCAGGAGCCGCCGCGGGCGCCGTCCAGGGCGCCCCGGCCCGGCGGCCGCCGCAAGCTGCTGTCCGACGCCGCCCGCCACGAACTCCTCGTGCAGTGGCACAGCGGCCTGACGCCCCATCTGCCCGCCGCGCTGGAAAGCGTCATCAACCGCCTCACGGTCGACTGCGACGACGCGGACTTCGGCGAGGTGCCGCAGCCGGGCACCGGGCTCGTGGAGCGGCTGTCCGGCGAGGCCTGACCCGTACGGGTGAGGGCACGGATGTCCGCGGGCGCGGCCGGGCACCCTCCGGAATAACGGACGGCGTGGTTCCGTCACGCCGTGGAACGCCGCCGGGAAGGACCGCCGCGATGACCCTCATCTCCGCCCAGGACGGTCTCGTCGTGCCGCCCGGCGGCGGGCGCACCCTCGTCAGCCCGGCCCAGCAGGTCACCTTCAAGGTCACCGGGGAGCACTCGCGCGCGGCCTCCAGCTTCGAGGTCGTCGTCCCGCCCGGCTTCGACGTCGGCGCGCACCTGCACACCCGCAGCGAGGAGCTCTTCTACGTCCTGGAGGGCGAGCTGGACGTGCTCGCCTTCGAGCCGCTGGTCCGCACGCGCGACAACTGGCGGGAGTGGCGCTCCGCGGCCGGGCAGCGGTACGCGCGGGCCACCCCGGGCACGGTGATCCTCGTCCCGCCGGGCTGCCCGCACGCCTTCGCCAATCCGACGCCGGATCCGGTGCGGATGTTCTTCCAGGCCTCGCCGCCGCCCGACCACGAGCGCTACTTCGAGGAGCTCTTCGAGATCCTGGAGGCGGGCCCGCCGGTCGACCAGGAGGCCATCGCCGCGCTGCGCGTCCGCTACGACATCGAGCAGATCACCCCGCTCCGCACGGCCGGGCCCCCGGCAGGGCCGTGACGGGCGCTCCGGCGGGCGCGGTCTAGGAGACGGCGGCGGCCACCGGCGCCCGGCGGGCCGGGACGACGACGGGGGAGCCGTCGGCGGGGGCCTCCAGGATGTCGGCGTCGATGCCGTAGAGCTCGCGCACGAGGGCGGTGTCGACGACGTCGCGCGGGGCGCCGTGGGCGACGACGCGGCCGTCCTTCATGGCGACGATGGAGTCGGCGTAGCGGGCGGCGCTCGCGAGGTCGTGCAGGACCATCACGACCGTGCGGCCGGCGAGGGCCACCTCGCGGACGAGGTCGAGCACCTCGACGGCGTGGCCGATGTCGAGGGCGCTGGTCGGCTCGTCGAGGAGGACGACGGGGGTTTCCTGGGCGAGGACCATCGCGAGCCAGCAGCGCTGGCGCTGGCCGCCGGAGAGCTGGTCGAGGCGGCGGTCGGCGAGCGCGGCGACGCCGGTGGCGCGCAGCGCCTCGGCCACGGCCCGCTCGTCGTCGCGCGACCACTGGCGGAAGAGGCCCTGGTGCGGGTGGCGGCCGTAGCGCACGAGCCCGGCGACGGTGACGGCCTCGGGGGCCAGCGGCGACTGGGGGAGGAGGGCGATGCGGTGCGCGGCCTGGCGCTGCTTCAGCTGCCAGATGTCGGCGTCGCCCGCGTACACCCGGCCCGACTCGGGCTGGTGGAGCCGGGCGACCGAGCGCAGCAGCGTGGACTTGCCGCAGCCGTTGGGCCCGACGATCGCGACGACCCGGCCGGAGGGGATGGTCAGGTCGACCCCTGCCACGGCGCGGTGGCCGGGGTAACCGGCGACGAGCTGTTCGACGCGGAGCTCCACGGGCGGGCCTTTCCAGAAGATCGCCGGTTACTTGTGGACCCTCCCGGAGGAGAGCTTTAAGGTAAGGCTAACCTAATGTCTATTGCGGGTCGGTGCGAGGGGTTTCCTCGTGCTTCCCGCCGCCCTTTGTCCTTTCTTTTCCCTACTCTGTCACCCTCCCTCACCCTTCTCGTCACGTCCGGAGCTTTCCATGACCACACCCACCCGCCTCCTCCCCTTCGCCCCGCGCCGTGCGGTGCAGGTGCTCGCCGCTGTGGGGGCGGCCGCGCTGCTGGTCACCGGATGCGGCTCCGACTCGGACAAGGACGCGAAGAAGTCCGACAGCGCCTCCGAGGCGAGCGGCGGCACCCGCACGGTCAAGGACGCCACCGGCACCGCGGTGAAGGTCCCGGCCAACCCCAAGCGCATCGTGACGCTCACCCAGGAGGACCTGGACGCGGTGCTGGCCCTCGGCGTCAAGCCGGTCGGCATCACCAACGGCCAGGGCCTGAACAAGCCGCCGGCCTACCTCGCCGACAAGGTCAAGGACATCAACGTCGTCGGCAACCTGCTGCAGCCGGTGATGGACAAGGTCGTGGCCGCCAAGCCCGACCTCATCCTGGCCGGTGACATGCAGGACGAGCAGATGCTGAAGCAGCTGCGCGAGATCACGCCGGCCACGCTGGTCACCATGGCCCCGACCGATGACTGGAAGCTCTCCTTCCGGGGCATCGGCAACGCCCTCAACAAGATCAACGAGGCCAACAAGGTCATCGGCGACTACGAGGCCAAGGCCAAGAAGGCCGGCGAGGGCCTGGGCGGCAACAAGGGTGCCGAGGTCAGCATCGTCCGCTGGAACCCGGACGGCCCGAGCTGGATGGAGAAGAAGCAGTTCGCCAGCGGCGTCGCCCTGGACATGGGCCTCAAGCGGCCCAAGAACCAGGACAAGGACGGCAACGCCCACACCCCGCCGCTCAGCCTGGAGAAGATCAACGAGATCGACGGCGACTGGCTGTTCCTGTCGACCCTCACCTCCGACGGTGAGAAGGCGCTGAAGGACGTCCAGGAGAAGCCCGCGTACAAGGACCTGAACGCGGTCAAGAAGAACCACGCCGTGACGGTGGACGGCTCGGTCTGGTCGACCCGCGGCGGCCCGATCGCGAGCGGCGTCGTCGTGGACGACATCGCGAAGGCGCTGAAGTAACGACGCGGCGTGCCGGGCGGTCCGCAAGGGCCGCCCGGCACGCGTGCGTTCAGCGCCGGCTCGTCGCGAAGTCGGCCGCCGTCCAGGCCATCCCGACCGCCCCGTCGAGCAGCGCCTGCTCGCCGCGGGGCGAGACCGCCGCGTCGGCGAACTCCGCCTCGTGCGGCCCGCACGTGCCCCCGGTGATGTCGAGCACCGGGTGGATCGACGGCACGGCGTGCGAGACGTTGCCCATGTCGGTGCAGGCGAAGGGCTCCCGCTGCAGCGGCTCCGGCCGGCCCAGCGCGCGGGCGTTGTCCTTCCAGAGCGCCACGAGCTCCGCGTCGGTGCGGAAGTCGAGGTAGTCCGGCTCGGGCCGGGTGAGCTCGACCTCGCAGCCCGTGGCGAGGGCGCCCGCACGGAAGCAGGCCTCGACGCGCTCGCGCAGCTCCCGCAGGTCCTCCGCGGCGGAGGCGCGGATCTCGTACTCGGCCGTGGCCCGGTCGGGTATCAGGTTCGGCGCGGTGCCCGCGCCCGTGGTCACCCCGTGCACCTTCCAGTGCGGCGGCAGCTGCTGGCGCAGCAGCCCGAGGGCGACCTGGGCGACGGTGAGCGCGTCCGCGGCGTTGCGGCCCTCGTGCGGGTTGAGGCTCGGGTGGGCGGCCTTGCCGGTGTACGCGACGGAGAGCGTGCCGAGCGCGAAGGAGCGGAACTCGGCGACCTCGAACGGGCACGGGTGCACCATCATCGCGGCGTCGACCCCGTCGAAGGCGCCCGCGTCCAGCATGAGCGCCTTGCCCGCGCCGCGCTCCTCGGCGGGCGTGCCGAGGACCCGTACGGTCAGGCCCAGTTCGTCCGCGTGCGGGGCGAGGGCGAGGGCCGCGCCGAGGCCGGCCGCGGCGATCAGGTTGTGGCCGCAGGCGTGCCCGAGGCCGGGCAGGGCGTCGTACTCGCAGACGACGGCCACCGTGACCGGGCCCGAGCCCGTCGTCGCGGCGAAGGCCGTGCCGAGGCCGTACGCGGGCGCGGTCACCTCGAAGCCGTGCTCGCGCAGGAATCCGGCGCACCAGTCCGCCGCACGGTGCTCGGCGAAGGCCGTCTCGGGGTGCGCGTGGATGCGCCGGCTCAGCGACAGGAGGTCGTCGCGGTGGGCGAGCACGCGCTCGCGCAGGGCGGATTTGAGGCCGTCGGCCGCGGTCATGTTCGGTGCTCCTGTTCCGTCCGCACACTGTGGTGGGAGACTCTCACGGATAGGCCGAAAATAGCTTAGGCTTACCTAAGCTGACATACCGGGGGGTACCGGTGTGGCCAGATCGCTGTCCTACAACGGGAGTCCCCACGCCATGCGTCACCACGAGGCCGAGACCGCTCAGGCCGAGCTTCCCCTGCTCGCCGCCCAGGCCGGAATCCTGTACGCCCAGGAGCTCGCCCCTGACAACCCCGTCTACAACACGGGCGATTGCGTGGAGATCCGCGGACCCCTGGACGAGGAGCTCTTCGAGCGCGCGCTGCTGCGCACCGCCGCCGAGGCGGAGACCCTCTCCCTCCTCGCCGTCCCGGCGGACCCCGCCGACGAGGACGCCGTCCCCGCCCAGCGCCCCGCCGCCGCGCAGGAACCGGCGCTCCACCGCATCGACCTGACCGCCGCCGGGGACCCGCGCGCCGAGGCCGAAGCCTGGATGCGCGCCGACCTCGGCCGCCCCGTCGCCCTCGACCGCGGCCCCCTCGTCACCCAGGCCCTCTTCCGCATCGGCGACGAGACGCACTGGTGGTACCAGCGCGTCCACCACTTCGCCGTCGACGCCTACGCCCTGACCCTCATCGGCCGCCGCGTCGCCGAGGTCTACACCGCCCTCGCCGCGGGCGAGGAGCCCCCGGCCGCGGGCTTCGCCCCGCTGCGCGAACTCACCGACGAGGAAGCCGCGTACCGCGCGAGCGAGCAGTACGCCGCCGACCGCGACCACTGGGGCGCCCTCCTCGCCGACCGGCCCGAGCCCGCCTCGCTCTCCTCCCGCCCCGCCGCGCCCGCGACGACGGTCCTGCGCCGCACCGCCGTCCTCCCCGCGGGCACCCGCGCCCGCCTGGAGCGGGCCGCGGCCGCCGCCAAGGGCAGCACCTGGGCCGAGCTCGTCATGGCCGCCACCGCCGGCTACGTGCACCGCATATCCGGCGCCCAGGACGTCCTCCTGGGCCTGCCGCTGAAGAACCGGCGCAGCCGCGCCGCCCTGCGCACCCCCGCCATGACCGTCAACGTCATGCCGCTGCGCCTCGCCGTCCGGCCCCACGACACCGGCGCGGAGCTCGTGCGCCGCGTCGTCCTCGCCGTGCGCGCCGCCGGCCGGCACCAGCGCTACCGCCTGGAGGACCTGCGCCGCGACCTCGGCCTCGCCGGCAGCGACCGGCCGCTCTTCGGCCCCATGGTCAACATCAAGCCCTTCGAGGACGGCGGCCTGGACTTCGCGGGCCTGCCCGGCACCGTCCGCAACCTCGCCGCCGGCCCCGTCGACGACCTCGCCGTCACCGTCACCCCCGGAGCCGGCGACTCCCTCGTCGTCGGCCTCGACGCCAACCCGGGCCGCTACACCCCCGAGGAGCTCGCCGCCCACGAACGGGCCTTCCTGCGCTACCTCGACGCGCTGACCACCCTCCTCCTGGAGACCCCGGACCGGCCCGTCGGCTCCCTCGACCTCCTGGACGCCGACGAGATCCGCAGGGCCACCGCGGGCCGCGGCGAGCCGCCCGCCGAGCACACCCTGCCCGAGCTCTTCACCGCGCAGGCCGCCCGCACCCCGGACGCCACGGCCGTCCGCAGCGGCGGCGAGAGCCTCACGTTCGCCGAACTGGAGGCCGCCGCCAACCGCCTGGCGCACGAACTCGCCGCCGCCGGCGTCACGCCCGGCACCGCGGTGGCCCTCGCCCTGCCCCGCAGCGCGTCCACCGTCGTCGCCCTGCTGGCCGTCCTCAAGGCCGGCGGCGTGTGCCAGCCCCTCGACCTCGGCCACCCCGCCCAGCGCATCACCGCCGTCCTCGACGACGCCCGCCCCGGCTGCCTCGTCGGCACCGCAGACGCCGTCGGCGGACTGCCCCCGCACGACGTGCCCGTGCTGCTGCTCGACGACCCGGCGACCCGCGCCCGCATCGGCGCCCGCCCGGCCACCGCACCGGCCGCACCCAAGCTCCGTCAGGACGCGTACATCATCCACACCTCCGGCTCCACCGGCCGCCCCAAGGGCGTCGTCGTCACCCACGCCTCGCTGGCCAACCTCCACGCCGGGCACGGCAGCGACCACATCGCCCGCGCCGTCGCCCGCACCGGCCGCGACCGCCTGCGCATCGGCCACAGCGCCTCCTTCGCCTTCGACGCCTCCTGGGACCCGCTGATCTGGCTCGTGCACGGCCACGAGCTGCACCTGCTGGACGACGCCGCCTACCGCGACCCCGCCGCCCTCGCCGCCTACGTCCACGACGAGCGCCTCGACTACCTCGACGTCACCCCCTCCTACGCCGAAGCCCTCCTGGCCGAGGGCCTGCTGGACGAAGGACGGCACCGCCCGGCCGTCGTCGTCGTGGGCGGCGAGACCGTGCCCGACCCGCTCTGGCACCGCCTCGCCGGCACCGAGGGCCTCAGCCCCGTCAACCTCTACGGCCCCACCGAGACCACCGTCGACGCCTACTACTGGCTGCCCGGCGAGGACGGCACCCCGCAGGGCAGCCCCGTCCGCGGCTCGCGCGCCTACGTCCTCGACAACTCGCTGCGCCCCGCGCCCGACGGCGTCACCGGCGAGCTGTACATCGCCGGCGCCTGCCTGGCCCGCGGCTACCTCGGCCGCCCCGACCTGACCGCCGAGCGCTTCACCGCCGACCCCTTCGGCGCCCTCCACGGCGACCCCGGCGCCGCCATGTACCGCACCGGCGACCTGGTGCGCCGCCGCCCCGACGGCACCCTCGAATTCCTCGGCCGCGCCGACGACCAGGTCAAGATCCGCGGCTTCCGCATCGAACTCGGCGAGATCCAGGCCGCGCTGGCCGCCCACCCGGCGGTCGGCCAGGCCGCGGTCATCGCCCGCGACACCGCCCACGGCAAGCGCCTCCTCGGCTACGCCGTCCCCGCCGAGGGCACGGCCGCCGCGGACCTCGACACCGAGCCCCTGCGCGCGCACCTCGCCGGGCAGCTGCCCGCCCACATGGTGCCGTCCGCGATCCTCGCCCTCGACGCCCTGCCCCGCACCGCCAACGACAAGCTCGACCACCGCGCCCTGCCCGACCCGGAGCCCACCGCGGGCCCGGCCGCCCGCGCGCCGCGCACCCCGCGGGAAGCCGCGCTCTGCGGCCTCTTCCAGGACGTCCTCGCACTGGACGCCCCGCCGTCACCCGACGCCGACTTCTTCGCCCTCGGCGGTCACTCCCTGCTCGCCGGGCGCCTCGCCGCCCGTATCCGCGAGAGCGCGGGAGAGGGCTTCGGCCTCGCCGACGTCTTCCGCAACCCCACCCCGGCCGCCCTCGCCGCCCTCCTGGACGGCACCCCCGGGGCCCCCGCGGCCGCCGGCGAGCGCCCCGCCCTCCTGCCCGTGCCCCGCACCGCGCGGATGCCGCTCTCCCCGGCCCAGAAGCGGCTGTGGTTCATGCACCGGCTCGAAGGCCCCAGCCCCACGTACAACATCCCCCTGCTCCTCACCCTCACCGGCCCGCTCGACCAGGACGCACTCCGCCTGGCCCTGCGCGACCTCACCGAGCGTCACGAAACACTCCGGACCGTATACCCGGCCACTGACAACGACCCCTACCAGCGGATCCTGCCGCCCGCCGAGGCGTACCCCGAGCTGCACACCGCGCCGCTGGGCGCCGATGTCACCGCCGCCGTCCGGCACTGCTTCGACCTCGCGGCCGAACCCCCGCTGCGCGTGACCCTGTTCACCGACGGAGGGACCGAGCACACCCTGCTCCTCCTCCTGCACCACATCGCCGGCGACGGCGCCTCCACCACGCCCCTCGCCCGCGACCTCGCCGCCGCCTACACCGCACGCGCGCAGGGCCGCGCCCCCGAACTCGCGCCCCTGCCCGTCCAGTACGCCGACCACACCGCCTGGCAGCAGCGGCTCCTCGGCACCGCCGACGCCCCCACCCCGCTCGCCGCCCGCCAGCTGGAGCACTGGAAGCAGGCCCTCGCCGGCCTGCCCGACCAGCTCGAACTCCCCACCGACCGGCCGCGCCCCGCCGTCGCCTCCTACGCGGGCGACACCGTCCCCTTCCACCTCGGCGCCGAGGCGCACGCCGCCGTCGGGACGCTCGCCCGCACCACCGGCACCAGCGTCTTCATGGTCGTCCAGGCCGCCCTCGCGGCCCTGCTGACCCGCTACGGCTGCGGCACCGACATCCCCCTCGGCACCCCCGTCGCCGGGCGCGACGACGACGCGACCGCCGGCCTCGTCGGCTTCTTCGTCAACACGCTCGTGCTGCGCGCCGACACCTCCGGCGACCCGGACTTCCGCACCCTCCTCGGCCGCGTCCGCACCGCCACCCTCGGCGCGTACGAGAACGGCGACCTGCCCTTCGACCGGCTCGTCGAGGAGCTCAACCCGCCGCGCTCGCTCGCCCGGCACCCGCTCTTCCAGGTGATGCTCGCCTGGCAGTCCCTGCCCGATACCGCCTTCGCCATGGGCCCGGACCTGACCGCCGCAATGGCGGCCACCCCGTCCGGCACCGCCAAGTTCGACCTCACCCTGAACGCGGGCGAGCAGCCCGGCGGCGGCATCGCCGGCTTCCTGGAGTTCCGCACCGACCTCTTCGACCGCGCCACCGCCGAGCGCCTCTCGGCCCACCTCGCCCGCCTGCTGGCCGCGGCCGCCGCCGACCCGGGCACGCCCATCGGCCGGCTGCCGCTGCTCGGCGACGACGAGCGCCACCGCCTGCTGGTCGAGTGGAACACGGGCACCGCGGCCCCCGAGCCCTCGAAGCAGACCCTCGTGGAGCTCTACGAGGACGCCGCCCGCCGCCACCCGGACCGCACGGCCGTCACCTGCGACGGCGCCTCGCTCGACTACGCGGAGCTGTCCGCCCGCGCCAACCGCCTCGCCCGGCTGCTGGCCGCCCGCGGCATCGGCCCCGGCTCCATCGTCGCCCTCGCGCTGCCCCGCTCCCTGGAGCTGGTCACCGGCCTGCTGGCCGTCGCCAAGGCCGGCGCCGCCTACCTGCCGATGGACCCCGACTACCCGGCCGACCGCCTGGCGTACATGCTGAAGGACGCCGCCCCCGCCGCCGTCGTCACCGACAGCGCGACCGCGGCCCGCATCCCGGCGCACGACCTGCCGGTCGTCCTCGTCGACGGCACCGGCGCCGAGGCGTACGCGAGCACCGACCTCGCCCCGGACGAGCGCGTCCGGCCCGTGCGCCCCGACGACGTCGCCTACGTCATCTACACCTCCGGCTCCACCGGCCGCCCCAAGGGCGTCCCCGTCACCCACCACAACGTCGTCCGGCTCTTCACCGCCACCGACCAGTGGTTCGGCTTCGGCCACACCGACGTGTGGACGCTCTTCCACTCCTACGCCTTCGACTTCTCCGTGTGGGAGATGTGGGGCGCCCTGCTGCACGGCGGCCGCCTCGTCGTCGTCCCCCACCTGGTCAGCCGCGACCCGGCCGCCTTCCTGCGCCTGCTCGCCGCCGAATCCGTCACGGTCCTCAACCAGACGCCGTCGGCCTTCTACCAGCTCATGGCCGCGGACAGACAAAGGGGCGCGAACCCCGGCAGCGACCTGGCCCTGCGCTACGTCGTCTTCGGCGGCGAAGCGCTCGAACTCGCCCGCCTCGCGGACTGGTACGAGCGCCACGACGAGAACGCGCCCACCCTCGTCAACATGTACGGCATCACCGAGACGACCGTGCACGTCTCCTACATCGCCCTCGACCGGGAGAAGGCCGCCGCCGGCGCCTCCAGCACCATCGGCGTCAACATCCCCGACCTGCGCGTCTACGTCCTCGACCCGTACCTGCAGCCCGTGCCGCCCGGCGTCACCGGCGAGATGTACGTCGCCGGCGAGGGCCTGGCCCGCGGCTACCTCGGCCGCCACGCCCTCACGGCGGAACGTTTCGTCGCAGACCCGTACGCCGCCCTCTTCGGCGAGAGCGGCACCCGCATGTACCGCTCCGGCGACCTCGCCCGCCGCCGCCCCGACGGCAACCTCGACTACTTCGGCCGCGCCGACCACCAGGTCAAGATCCGCGGCTTCCGCATCGAGCTCGGCGAGATCGAGGGCGTCCTCGCCGACCACCCCGACGTCGCCGACGCGGCCGTCGTCGTCCGCGAGGACACCCCCGGCGACAAGCGCCTCGTCGCCTACGCCGTCCCCGCCCGCGAGACCACCCCGGCCGCCCTGCGCGAGCACGCCGCCGCAGGACTCCCCGTCCACATGGTCCCGTCCGCGGTCGTCCTCCTCGACCGGCTGCCCCTGACCGCCAACGGCAAGCTCGACCGCAAGGCCCTGCCCGCCCCCGACCTCGCCTCCGCCGTCACCGAGGGCCGCGCCCCCCGCGGTCCCCGCGAGGAACAGCTCTGCGCGATCTTCGCCGACGTCCTGGGCCTGCCCCGCGTCGGCGTCGACGACAACTTCTTCGACCTCGGCGGCCACTCCCTGCTCGCCGTGCGCCTCGCCGGACGCGTCAAGGACGCCCTCGGCGCGGACGTCGGCATCGGCACGATCTTCCAGGCGCCCACCGTCGCCGCCCTCGACGCGGCGATCGAGGCCTCCCGGCAGACGGACGCCCTCGACGTCCTGCTGCCGCTGCGCCCCGCCGGCGAAGGAGACAAGGCGCCGCTGTACTGCGTGCACCCCGCGGGCGGCCTCAGCTGGTGCTACGCGGGCCTCATCCGCCACCTCCCGGCCGACGTGCCCATCTACGGCCTGCAGGCCCAGGGCGTCGGCCCGGCCACCGCCGCGCAGCCGCTGCCGCGGACCCTGGAGGAGCTGGCCGCGCACTACGTCGACCGGCTCCGCGAGGTCCAGCCGGAAGGCCCGTACCGCCTCCTCGGCTGGTCCACCGGCGGCATCATCGCCCAGGCCATGGCCACCCGCCTGCAGGACCTCGGCCACGAGGTCGCCCTGCTCGCCATCCTCGACGCCTACCCCGCCGAGGGCTTCCGCGAGCTGCCCGTCCCCGACCAGGCCGAGGCCCTCGAAGCGCTGCTCGCCATGGGCGGCTACGGACCGGACAGCCTGGAGGGCAAGCCCTTCGAACTCGCCCACGTCACCGAGGTGCTGCGGCGCGAGGGATCCCCGCTGGCCAGCCTCGACGACGCCACCATCGAGGCCCTCAACCGCACCTACCTCAACACCAACCACCTGGTGCGCGCCTTCGACCACCGCGTCTACGACGGCGACGTGCTCTTCTTCCGGGCCACCGTCGACACCATCGACGACGAGCTCACCCCCGACACCTGGACCCCGTACGTGACCGGGCGCATCGACAACACCGACGTCGCCTGCTCCCACAAGGACATGACCCTGCCCGAGCCGATCGCGCACATCGCGAGCGTCATCGCCGACCGCCTGCAGAACCTGGAGAACTGACCCCATGAGCGACGCACCCGCCAACCCCTTCGACGGCGACGGACCCTTCCTCGTCCTCGTCAACGCCGAAGGCCGGCACAGCCTCTGGCCGGGTTTCGCCGCCGTACCGGACGGCTGGACGACCGTCCACGGCCCCTGCGAGCGGCAGCAGGCCCTGGACTGGATCACCGAGCACTGGACCGACCTGACCCCGGCGGCCCAGGGGTGAAGGGCATGAACCCGCGCATCGCCGTCGTGATCGTGTACACGGCGGCGATGTGCATGAACGGCCTCGACTCGACCATCGTCAACCCTGCGCTGCTGACCATCGCCCGGGACTTCGGCGAGCCGGTCTCCGCCGCCAACACCGTCGAGACGGCGTTCCTCGTGGCACTCGCCGTCTCCCTGCCCGTGGCGGGCTGGCTCGGCGACCGCTTCGGCACCAAGCGCGTCTTCCTCGGCGCCCTCGCCGTCTTCACCGCGGCGTCGGCCGCCTGCGGGCTCTCCCAGGGCCTCACAGCGCTGGTCCTCGCGCGCGTCGTGCAGGGCATCGCGGGCGGCCTGCTCACGCCGGTCGGCATGACGCTGCTCTTCCGTGCCTTCCCGCCGCACGAGCGGATGAAGCTGTCGAAGGTGCTCATCGTGCCGACGGCCCTGATGCCCGCCCTCGGCCCGCCGCTCGGCGGCTTCCTGACCGAGCACTTCTCCTGGCACTGGCTGTTCTTCGTCAACGTGCCGATCGGCGCGGCCGCGGTGCTGCTGGGCGTGGTCGGGCTGCGCGAGCACACGGAGGGCACCGAGGGCGGCTTCGACCTCACCGGCTTCCTCCTCGCCACCCCTGCCCTCGGCCTGCTCACCTACGCGCTGGGCTTCGGCCCCGCGCACGGCTGGACCGCGCCGTCCGTCGCCGTGGCCGGTCCGCTCGGCCTGATCCTGCTCGCCGCCGGGTGCGTGCACCAGCTGCGGGCGAAGAACCCGCTGCTGGAGCTGCGGCTGCTCGCCGACAAGGTGTTCGCCTCGGCCACGGTGCTGGCCCTGGTCACCTCGGCCGGCCTCATGGGCGTTCTCTTCGCCTTCCCGCTGCTCTACCAGGCGGCGCTCGGCGCCTCGGCCCTGGACGCGGGCCTGAGCGTCTTCCCCGAGGCGCTCGGCCTCATGCTGGCCTCGCAGGTCGCCGACCGGCTCATGCCGAAGCTGGGCCCGCGCCTGCTCGCCGTGCCCGCTCTGCTGCTGGCCACGGGCGTGTTCGCCGCGCTGGCCGCGCCGGGCGTCGCGGAGAGCGCGTGGGCGGTGCGGGCGCTGATGTTCTGCGTCGGCCTCGTGCTCGGCACGGCCGTGCTGACCGTGCAGATCGCCGGTTTCGCGGACGTCCCGCCGCCGGCCATGGGCCGGGCGATGGGCCTGTTCACCATCGTGCGCACGCTCGGCGGCGCGCTGGGGATCGCCGCGACCGCCGCGGTGATCGCCGCCTCCGGCGGCTCGCACGGGCAGGAGGCGGACCCGGCCCGCCGTGCGTTCTGCGTCAGGAGCCGCCCAGCAGGGCGGCCAGCCCGTCCGCGAGTCCCCCGCGCCAGCAGGCGTAGTCGTGACCGCCGTTGAACTCCTCGTACGCGACGTCGTAACCCCTGGCCTCCAGGACGTTGCGCAGGTGGCGGTTCTGCGGCAGGAGCATCCACTCCTGCAGGCCCACCTCCAGCCGGATGCGCACCGGCCGCTTCCCGGCCACCGCGAACTGCCGGGTCAGCCACTCGCTGCCGCTGTCGAACTCCGTGCCGTCCGGCCACCAGAAGGAGCCCGACTGGGACAGCGCGTTGCCGAACCGCTCCGGCCTGTGGAACGCCGCGAACGCCGCCGTCAGCCCGCCCGCGCTCTGGCCCGCGACGACCGTGCGCGCCGGATCGTCCGCAGCCCCGTAGGCCCGCGCGGCCCACGGCAGCAGGACGTCCGCCAGCCAGTCGACGAACGCCTCGCTGCAGCTGAGGTCCTCCATGCGGCGGGCGCGGCCCATGGTGTCCACCATCAGCGTGACGGCCGGCGGAAGGCGCTTGTCCGCGTACAGGTTGTCGAGCGTGGTGCCGAAGTCCAGCACGGGCCCCCACATCTCGCCGTCCAGGAGCACGACGACGGGGTACGGGCCGCCGTCCGCCCGGTGCCCGGCGGGCAGGTGCACGTGGACGCGCCGCCCGTCGACGACGGCGACGCTCCGCGCTCCGCGCTCCGTCCCGGGGCGCGGGGCGGCCCACTCCTGGACGGGCGCGTCCGGGAGCTCCATCACCGAGGACGGGTTGCGCCCGTCGCGCGAGGGCAGCTGCGGGCGCGTGCTCAGCGGGTCGGGCACGGCCGTGTCCAGGACGCGCAGCCAGGACGCGCGGTCCGCGCGCAGCGTCTCCGCGCGGGGGCCGTGCGCCACGAAGAACTGGTACGAGGCCCGGTGGTCGGCCCGCAGCCGGTGGCTGATGGCCCACACGTCGGTGCCCGGCAGCTTCTCCATCAGATGGGGGGCGAGGTCCCCGGCGTGCCGGTCCTTGTCGGTGACCGTGTGGAGGAGGGCCAGCACGTCCGTGGCGGGGCGCTCCGGGTCGTCGCGCCACAGGAAGGTGACGAGCCGCCAGGCGCTGTTTCCTTCGGGGTCGGGTTCGACGAGGGGCGTGCCCTTGGTGGCGGCGTGCCGCCAGAAGGTGCCGGCGGCGTCGGGCACACCCTGCCGCACAGCGGCGGCGAGCTCGCGGAGGAGGGGACTTCGCAGTTCCATGGGCTTCCTTGTCTCAGGCAGGCGAAACGAGGCTGGGGCCGGGCAACAACCAGCCCGTCCGGCGTTTGAGGACGAGCGCGTCCAGCGCGACACGGGGCCCGGGGCGGAGCCCCGGTTCGGGAAGGGGCGGGGCGGGGAGGAGCCCCGCAGGGCTACACCCGCGTCGCCGCCGACCGCCCCAGCAGCACCCACAGCAGGAACGGCCCGCCGAGGACGGTCGTGACGACGCCGACCGGGATCTCCACCCCGTCGAGCGCGACGCGCCCCACCGTGTCCGCGAGCACCACCAGCGCGGCGCCGACCAGCATCGAGCCGAGCACCGGCACCCGCAGCGGCCCCGCGAGCCGTCCCGCGATCACGGGGGAGGCGAGGGCGACGAACCCGACCGGCCCGCAGATGCCGACCGCGAGGCCCGCGAGGCCGACCGCGAGCAGCATGCACACCAGCCGCACGCGCCCCGGCGCGACGCCGAGCGACGCCGCGGTGGAGTCGTCGAACCGCAGCACGTTGAGGTGGCGGGCCACGACGAGGGCGGCCGGCACGAGCACGGCGAGGCCGATGAGGACGGGCACGGCCACCGCGTAGCTGCGGCCGTTGAGACTGCCGGACGTCCACACGTACAGCGAGCTCGCCGAGTTCAGGGAGCGGCGCGAGAGGACGACCTGGGTGACCGCCGAGGCGAGCGCCGACATGGCCAGGCCCACGACGAGGACGCGGTAGCCGCGCTGCCCGAGCCCGCCGGAGACGGCCGTGACGACGAGGACGGCGGCGAGCGCGCCGAGCGGCCCCGCCCACCACGCCCCGAACGTGCCGCCGAGCGTCGCCGACAGCAGGACGGCGGCGGTGGCGCCGTCGTTGACGCCGAGCAGCTCGGGCGTGGCGAGCCGGTTGCGGGCGAGGGTCTGCGTCAGGCAGCCGGCGAGGCCGAGGGCCGCGCCCGCGGCCAGCCCGGCCACGATCCGGCCGAGCCGGAACTTCTGCACGAGCAGGACGTCGAAGCGGTCGCCCGACCCGAAGACGGCGCTGAACGTACGGCTCAGGCTCATCTCGCTCTGCCCGGCGTACGCGGACAGCACGACCGCGCCGACGAGCAGCGCGGCGAGGGCGAAGGCGGCGACGGCGGCGCGGCGGTGGACGAGCAGCGAGAGGGCGCCGGTGCGCACGACGAGGCTGTCGCTCCGGCCCGGCCGGGGCGGCCGGGAGGCGGCGCCGGCGCGCCCGCCCTTGTGGCCCTCGTCCGCCGCGGGGTCGGTCATGCCCATCGAGGCCATCCGCCGGGAGCGGACGATGCCGATGAGGACGGGCGCGCCGAAGAGGGCGATGATGACGGAGACGGGCGCCTCGAACGGCCGGGAGACCACGCGGGCCAGGACGTCGGAGCCGGTGAGCACGCCCGCGCCGATGAGGCCGGCGAGCACGAGCTGCGCCGTCAGGCGGGGGCCGCTGACGGCCCGTGCGAGGAACCCGGCGAGCAGGCCGAGGAAGGAGATGGGGCCGACGAGCGCCACCGAGGCCGCGGTGAGCAGGGTCACGGCCACGGCCACCACGACGCGGATGGCGCCGGGCCGGTGGCCCAGGCCCTTGGCGAGGTCGTCGCCGAGGGCGAGGGCCGACAGCGGGCGGGCGACGAGCAGCGCGACGACGAAGCCCGCGGCGAGCACGGGCGCGAGGCTCGTCAGCTTCGTGAAGCCCTCGACGCCCGCGAGCGAGCCGAGGACCCAGAAGCGGAAGCGGTCGTAGGTCTCGGCGGAGTTCACGATGAGCACGCTGGTGATGCCGCCGAAGGTGGCTCCCAGCGCGGACCCGGCGAGCACCAGCCGCATCGGGGAGCCGCCGCCGCGGCGGTTGGCGATGAGCAGCACCAGTGCGCTGGCGAGGACGGCGCCGCCGAACGCCCACAGCAGATAGCCGTAGCCGCTGTGCACGCCGAGGAAGGCGATGCCGGCGACGACGCCGAGCGAGGCACCGGCGTTCACGCCGAGCAGGCCCGTCTCGGCGAGGGGATTGCGGGTGACGGCCTGCAGCAGGCAGCCGGCCGTGCCGAGGGCGGCGCCGACGGCGAGCGCGGTGAGCGTCCGGGGCAGGCGCAGGTCGCCGACGACCAGCGACAGGCGGGAGCTGTCCCGGGCCCCGTGCCGCCCGAGGACGTAGTCCAGCACGTCCCCGGCCCCGACCTCGCCCGCGCCGACGGACAGCGACAGGGCGGACAGCACGAGGACCGCCAGCACGAGCGCGGCCGAGGCGGTCAGGACGGCCCGGCTGCCGTGCACGCGCCCCGCCGGGGCCTGTTGGGCGGCGGGCTGCACCTCCGGGGGGCCCACTTGCGAGACAGTCATAAGGTAAGGCTAGCCTAAGAACTTTGCGTTGCCGCAGGCGAGGTGGGGTGACCTCGGTCGCCCGGGTCCCCTTCGTGCCCGCGCGCCAGCGGAACCCCGCAGCGGAGGTTCCAGCGGCCCCCGCGCCCCGTCAGTTCGGTCAGGGACAAGGGCTGTACGTCGAGGCGCCAGAACGACTGCGCGGGCAGCGCCAGTCCGTGCACGACCGCGGCGCGGACCGCTGCCGCAGGGGCGAAGGCCAGGACCCGGCCGTCCCCTCTCTCCTCAAGCCTCTCCTCAAGCCCGTCCAGCCACGCCCCGACCCGGGCGACGGCGTCCCGGACCGACTCGCCGCCGTGCGGAGCCGCGCCCGGGTCCGTCAGCCAGGCGGCGAGGGCTTCCGGTTCGGCGGCGGCGACCTCGTCCAGGCGGAGGCCCCGCCAGCGGCCCGCGTCGAGGTCGCGGAGGGCGGGCTCGGCGCGGGCGCCGGCCGCGCCCAGCGCCGTCGCCGTCTCCCGGTAGCGGGGCGACGGCGCGGTCAGCGCACGGCCCGCCGCGGGGAGCGGGCCCGCCGCCCGCGTACGGCGCAGACCCGCCGCATCGAGCGGGCCGTCGTCCCCGAAGCGGGCCTCGTGTGCGGCGACGGCGGCCGGTGAGATCAGCATCACACGGACGGTCATGGTGGTCCTCGTCCCCTTACTGCGGGCGGGTCGGCGGGCGGGCGGCGCCCGCCGCGAATCAGCAGATCACGGACACGGCCGGGGCCGTGCGCCGGGGTGCGCGCCCGCACGCCGTGGCGCGGGCCACCGGCGCGCGGTACGGTCGCGGGGCAACGACGACGGTGTGACGGAAGTCCGGTGAGAACCCGGCACGGTCGCGCCACTGTGTACCCCGGCGGAAGCCCCGCGGGGAAGTCAGACCCGGCACTGTCGTCCTAGGCCCCGACTATTGGGACGCGTGTTTCCCCAGGAGGTTCTGCCATGGCTCAGTCCGCCGCCCCCGCCCCCGCTGCGTCCGCCGCCATACCCGCGGTAGCGCCCATCTCGCTGAAGCAGATCGCCCCGTGGGCGCTCTTCGGCGGCATCCTCATGCTGGTCCTGCTCTACTTCGTCGGCGCCGAGCAGGGCGCCACCTCCCTCCTCTCCGGCGAGAACGTCCACGAGTGGGTCCACGACGGACGCCACCTTCTCGGATTCCCCTGCCACTGACGGCCCGCAGGGGTACCACCGTGAACTCGATCTCCGTCAGAGCCCTGCTCGCCCGCGGCATGCTCGCGGGCCTCGCCGCCGGCATCCTGGCCCTCGTCGCCGCCTATCTGCTCGGCGAGCCCCACATCGACTCCGCCATCGCCTTCGAGGAGGCGCACAGCCACGACCACGGCGGGGGTGACGAGCCGGTCAGCCGCACCCTGCAGTCCACGGCCGGGCTGGCCACCGGCGTCCTCGTGTACGGCGTCGCCCTGGGCGGCATCGCCGCGCTGGCGTTCTGCGTGGCGCTGGGCCGTATCGGCCGCTTCGGCCCGCGGGCCACGGCCGCACTGGTCTCGCTGGGCGCGCTCGTCGCCGTCTACCTCGTGCCGTTCCTCAAGTACCCGGCCAACCCGCCCTCCGTCGGCGACCCCGACTCGATCGGCAAGCGCACCGCGCTGTACTTCCTGATGATCGCGCTCAGCGTCCTGCTGGCGGTCGGCACGGTCATCTTCGGCAAGCGCCTCGCGCCCCGCCTGGGCAACTGGAACGCCACCGTCGCGGCGGGCGCGGCCTTCGTGGTCGCGGTCGGCCTCGCGTACGCGTTCCTGCCCTCGGTCAACGAGCTGCCGGACGACTTCCCGGCGGGCCTGCTGTGGAAGTTCCGCCTGTCGGCCCTCGCCGTGCAGCTCGTGCTGTGGACGGGCTTCGGCCTGGTCTTCGGGCACTTCGCCGAACGGCTCCTGACCCCGCGGGCCGGGGCGCGGGAGGAGGAGAAGGCGCGGACGGCGGCGCCCGCGAGCTGACCCGCGGCCCGCAGTCGTCACCCCGAAGAGCCCGCCCCGGTCACCCGGGGGGGGCTCTTCCCGTCTGCCTCCTCTTCCTCGTACCACAGCCGCCTCCCCGCGTTCCGTCAGCCTCCGAAGTGCCGTTCACCCGTGAGGGGTTCGGATTTCTTCCCGCGCGCGGGCCGGTGCGACGATGCCGCTCGCCCCGACCCGACACCCGAGGAATGGAGCCTTGATGCAGCGACGTGGGGGAGAGCAGGACCGCCGCCGGGGAGCGTGGGGAGCGCCCCTGGCGGCGACGGTGACGGCCGCGGCGGTCGCCGCCGCCCTTCCGGCGCCGGCCGTGCAGGCCGCGCCCGGCCCTTCGGTCGGCGCGAAGGGCGCCTATCTGATGGACGCCCGCTCCGGGCGGCCCCTGTGGGCCAAGGCGGCGACGGTTCAGCGGCCCATGGCCAGCACCACGAAGATCATGACCGCGGTGGTCGTCCTGGACACCCCGGGGATCGACCTCGACCGGCAGATCCAGATCAAGCAGTCCTACCGCGACTACGTCCAGCGCACCGAGGCGAGCACGGCCGACCTCCGCACCGGCGATAGGCTGACCACGCGTCAGCTGCTCTACGCGCTCATGCTCCCCTCCGGCTGCGACGCGGCCTACGCCCTCGCCGACGCCTACGGCACCGGCCCCGACGAGGCCGCCCGCACGAAGTCCTTCGTCGCGAAGATGAACGCCAAGGCCCGGCAGCTGAAGCTGAACGACACCCACTACGACTCCTTCGACGGCATCTCCTCCGCGGGCCGCAACCTCTCCACCCCCAAGGACCTGGCCGCACTCTCCGTGCACGCCCTGCGCAACGGCACCTTCCGCACGGTCACCGCCGCGCTGAACACCCAGCAGAAGGCCAAGAACGTCAACCGGCTCTACACCTGGTACAACACCAACAAGCTGCTCGGCTCGTACGACGGCGTCACCGGCGTCAAGACCGGGACCACTTCCGCCGCCGGCCCCTGCCTGGTCTTCGCCGCCCGGCACGGCGGCCGGAGCGTCGTCGGCGTCCTGCTCAACGACGCCGCGAACCGCTACCCGGACGCCGCCAGGATGCTCGACTACGCCTTCAAGAAGCACACGCCGCTGAAGCTGCGCCGGCTCCCCTCCGCGGCGCACGAGGACTGACCGCCCACTGCCTCCGGCGCACGAGCCCGGGCCCCTTCGCGGGCCCGGGCTCGCGTTGTACCAACTCCCGGTACCCGGCGATGATTTATACCTGAACGAGTGAACAGTCTGCGGGGAACTGCCGGTTGGCGAACGCGTCCGCCGACCGGGCCGGTTAGAGTCCTACCTGTCCGGAAACGGGCACCGGAAAGCCGCGGACACCCCGACGGCACCGGACGAGCAGCCGTCCGCCGGGACCCGTCCACCACCCTCAGTCCGACCCCCACGGCACGCCGCCGCGTACCGCAGCCCCGGCGTGCCCCTCGGCCATGCCCTTGGCACGGATCGGTTCACCGACGCGTCTCGCCGCCAAGCACCAGCGCCCTCCTGCCCGCACCCGCCGGCCAGCCCCACCGCCCTCAGGAGGCACCATGTCCCGC